>CAZGAW010000007.1:42176-66345 GCA_964523645.1 uncultured bacterium
CATCGGAAGCAAGTCCTTCGCTATCCACAACGGTTTCACCGCTAACGCCAATCAAAAGGTTCAACAGTAGGTAACAACATACCAAGATGAGCAGGTTTCTGTGATTTTTCATTTCTTTATCCATCCACGGTTTTGGTTAGCAATTTCAGTGCGCGAAAAGCGCGGCTCCAACATCTTTTGCTATTACAATTGAGGTTCGATCACGACCTTGTAAACTCCTTCTTGCCCAAGCATATCAATGCCTTCTTCCAATTGGTGTAACGGTAGGTGATGCGTTATCAATTCATGCAACGGGGCGCGTGTTATCTGGAGGAAATCCAACGCGGTTTGAAACTGAATCTGTGGGTACGCCCATACACCGCACACATCTAAGTCCTTGTTACAAATCTGGTGAGGTCGGACGAGGGTATCTCCCGAATCAGTGTAGTGTCCAACTTCGATGACCTTCCCACCGCGTCTCACTACATCTAACGCCTCGGAGAAAACAACCGGCAATCCTGCACACTCAATAGCGATGTCCGCGCCGACACCGTTCGTGAGTTCCTGAATCTGCTCCACCCGTTCGTCAGGGGTTGTGTCCCCGACGTTGATAACAACATCGGCGCCCATCTGCTTCGCCATCTCCAACCGACTATCAACAAGATCGGTGGCGATGATAGTGCCAGCACCGCTATCCCTTAACACAGCAACGACGAGGAGACCAATCGGTCCACATCCAAGTACTGCCACACTACTTCCGATACTGTAACCATCTCCGACTTGCGGCAGACCCGGGGCACAGGCGCGTTCAACAGCACGTGTCGCAACCGCTACGGGTTCCGTCAGCACGCGAATCTCCTCCGGGATACCCTCCGGCATTTTATAGACCCAGGAGTTGCCGTGAATATACGTATACTCAGCGAATTCGCCGTTCAGATACGGTGGCGTTTCGCTATTACTAAACCCATAAATCGTTCGTCCAGAACATAAGGTCGGACGACCCGGCACATGTAAACAGTAATAGCATCTACCACAGTTTTTTGAACCCGGCACGACAGTCACGCGGTCGCCGGCTTTGATGGGACCGCCCATCACATTCATAACTTGATTCGCATTTTTGCCGATCTCAGCAACCGTACCAACAACCTCATGTCCTGGGATGACCGGAAACTTCAGGGCGGTGTGCCCAAGATACATGTGTTTATCACTTCCACAAATGCCAACGTGGTCAACCTGTAAGAGGAGGGCGTCATCTGCGGGTGTCGGTTTCTCAAATTCGCGGATCTCTATCTGCCCAGGTTGGAGCATCACCGCCGCCTGAACTTGCATAGTTTAAAGTTCCTTACCTTATTTTTTAGGTCGTAGACACCATTCATCGTGCCCAGAGCGGAATCAATATTTTTGTCAGCTGTGCCAAACTTTCTAAGTTATGTGCCGGTAAGAAATAGTCAACATACGGCAACGCCGTGCGAATCCCTCGACAAATAGGCTGATAACCGTCGCTGCCGAGCAAGGGATTGAGCCAAATCAATCGGTAAGCATGCCGATGAATCATCTCCATTGAATGGCGAAGCACATCTACATCGCCACGATCCCAACCATCGCTGATGAGGATAACAACCGAACGATACGCTGAAAAAGAGGGCGCAAACTGTCGATAGAATTCCAGTAGACTTTCACCAATCTTCGTACCACCCGACCAGTCCGGCACGACATTCGCCACTTCATTTAAACCTTCTGCCAATCCCTTCCGTCGGAGGAGCCCTGTAATATCGGTTAGGTGCGTACTGAAGACAGCAACATCTACCTCTCTTAACTCCTGCTGCATGCCGTAGATAAATTGAATGAGAAATTTGGCATAACAGTCCATTGAGCCGCTCACATCACAGAGCAGCAGTATCTTAGTTTTCTTGATTTTCTGTTGTTTCCGAATCAATTCAAGAGGTTCACCACCGTGTACGAGGCTTTGCCGCCAACTTCGCCGAAAATCAATGGTTTTGCCCTGTTTACCAACAACCTTTCGGCGGCTGAGCTTCGTTGCTAAGACTGCCGCCAATTTCGCGACGATCTCGCGCGCTTCCTCCATATCCTCTCTTGTGAACTCACTAAAATCCTTCCGAGTCAGGAGGTCCTCAGCACTATAAGCAACCGGATCGTCTTCCTGCCCTTCCTCATCGTCCTCTGTTTCGGTATCCAGCCACTGGTCCACGATGTCCTGCTCATCGCCCGCATCGGAGAGGTCTTGGAGACTGGTCGGTTCAGGTGTCTCCGCCTCCATCTCCGCCGCTTGGAATTCGGGACGTGGGTATCGCCAAAACAGATCGAAAGCAGCGTCAAACGTCGCCCGATCGGCTTCTCCAGCGATGAGGTTCGTCCGTGCCGTATGATAAAATGCCTCCCGCTCACCGATGTCGATCAGTTGAACGCTCTCACACCAACTCAACTGATTGGTCGTTGTCACATTGACACCCATCTGTCGGAGCAGACGGCAGAAGTCTGTAATTTGTTGGAGAAGGGTCTGATCAGTCATTTTCTTCGTTCTCCAGGTAGGCAATGAAGGTGTTCAGTTCTTTAAAGAGACCGTTAAACAACTTGCCAATCTGCTTAGCATTTCTCTCCGTTTGTTCGTAAACCAGTTCCTCTCCATAGATATTATTGAAAATGTGGCGAAACGCTAAAAGTTCCTCCAGAGCCTCAAAAGTTTCTTGGGAGATCACAGTGGGTTTCTGTTCCGCTTGGGGTTCTGCCATCTGGGTTAGCAATTCCTTGTGCCATCTACTTCCATCAGGTATGCGTAAATCAACGTCAAGGGCAATTCGCCTAAAAATATTCTCCACTCCTCTATAACAATCAACAAGGTTTTTGGCAATTGTCGTTTCTATCTCTTCTCTATATTCAACAGGGGCAGTTTTAATCTTTTCTAACCTCTCTGTGATTTTCTCTATAGTTCCCTCTATCTTATTGCGTTCATCAGAGATACGCTGGATTAGCGCGCTTCTGTCCACTTTGTAGGTTTCCCCTTTTTCAATCGGAATCAGTTGGCGCTGAATTCTCTCGCGAATTGGTCCCTTACAACTTTCAAAATCGACTAAATCTACTTTAAACAATCCGCTGATGTCCGATGCTATTGATGAGGCACGGAAATATTTGTCATTCGGGATGCCCCAGACAGCGATATCGATATCCGACCATTTTGAGAATGCCTTTGGTTCAGCAAGCGAACCAAAGACGGCAACCTGTGTTGCGTCAAAATCTTCATAGAGCATTGACGCAATCCGATGGGCGGTGTGCCATGCGCGTTGCAGCAACCCTTCATTCACTTCCCGATTCTGGAAGTGCTGATCGAGCCGTCGCCGGTATTCTGCTAATTTTTCTGGCGATAAATCTTTTGCTGTGCGATGGGTATCTGTGGGTTGAGGCATATCGCATATTTCCTTAACTATTCGTTCGACTCCTGTTTACTCAGCCATACTGTGAACACGTTCAATTCCGTGGATAGACTGTCAAATATATTGCAAACTTGCTGTGCATTCTCGACTGTTTTCTCGATATCTAATTCAAATACATAGATGTTTCTAAGACGATGGCGGAACTTTAAAGTAAGAGCCAAAGCGGCAGCTGTTTTTGTAGAGATCACAGAGGGACGCGATGGGCGTGACATTGACATTTGTTGTAATAAGTCCTTGTGCCAATTTTTGCCTTGAGGTTCATCCATATCAATTTCTTGAGCGACCCGTTTGAAAATGTTTTCTACGCCCATGTAAAAAACAGGAAAACGCATGGCAACCAGATCTTTGAGATCTTCCAGATCTTCACCAGATGCGGATTCCATTTTTCCCAAGCGTAGTCTGATGCCTTCAACAGTTCGTTCTATTTTTCTGTGTTCATCAGTGATTCGCTCGATAAGATCTTGCCTATCCACTTCGTAAGTTTCTTCTGTTTTTGTCCGATTTGCTTGACAGTTAGGGGTCAATTTGTTGAGGGCTGTTTCCCCTATTTGGAGAGGGACAGCTTGACTCTGAATTCGCTCGCGAAATCGTCCTTTCGCGCTGTGGAAATTAACGAGATCGATTTTGAACTCTGGACTGAAGTTTCTGGTTTCCCACAACGCGTCGAGATATGTGTCCCCAGGAATGCCCCAGACGGCAATATCAATATCTGATCCTTTTGAGAACCATTTCTGTCCCGCGAGTGATCCAAAGACAGCGACCTGTGTTGCGCCAAAATCCTCATAGAGCATCGCTGCTACCCGATGTGCGGTCTGCCAGGCGCGTTGCAGCAACGCCTCATCTACCTCTCGATTCCGAAGGTGCTGATCGAGCCGCCGGCTGTATTCCGCTAATTCTTCAGGCGATAAATCTTTCGCTGTGCGATGGGTATCTGTGGGGTGATGCATATCCTTATCTCCTTAGAGAATAGGATAGCACGAAATGGCTTGGCGTGCAACAAAAAAGAGACCGGAGAAATTGTCAATCTTCTTTTTATTCAGGACTTACGCGGTTTGCTTGTTTTCTCGCTTCTCTTGGATTATGGATAATCGATTTCGTCGCGAGATCCAAATTTGCGCAAGCCCTACTATTATAAGTTTTCAGCGAATGTAGTGTCTATGTTCGTGAGGCGGACAACAACGCCTTTTCAATAGCGACAGGCGGTTGAATTAAGTAAAACGGTCGGTTGCATAGGCATAATCTTTGCCGCTTTCATCTATAACGCGAATATAGCTGTGAACCGATGCTTCATTATCTGGGATGACACGATATATTTTCCCTACCTCAAGAAAGGCAGCGTATCCTTCGTTATTCAGACATAGACCTAATTGCGGCAATTGATTCTGTTCTTTTGTGTTCATAAGTCTGATTTCAAGCGTTCTAATTCCTTTTGGAGTTGTGCGACTTCCGCTTCCGCCTTCTGTCGGGCAGTGGCTTCCTGATTGGCGCGTTCTTCTGCATCCTCGGCACGATCTTCTGCAGCTTCAGCGGCAGTATTGAGCCATTCTTCTGACTCCGGATCGTAGATATCAAAACTGTCATCAAGTAGGTGGAATTCTAAACCGAGTCTCTCAGAAGGAATGCCACCATTGGGGAGTGCCGATATTTCGACATACGCGTATTCGATGAGACGGAACCCCATCAAAGGGGTCGGTAAATAACGCCTATCAACATCGTAGAGGAAGTATTCAGGAATGCCGATCTCTGCGTAGAGCTGCACCTTTCCGGTCAGATCATTGCGGTAAGTGCCTTTGCTTGAGAACTCCAAGACGAAGTCAGGCGGTTTTCCCTCTTCCCATATCTTATAGATGCGGCGTTCCTTTTTGCCGATACCGAAGGCAACGAAAATATCAGGTGATATAGATTTACGGGGATTCCCCTCCTCATAATACATCATCATATCCCCAAGGACATAAACATCCGGAATGTGTGCGAAATGGTTTTCGATCCGATTAAAATTCTTTAGGAGCTCTCTAAAATGGCGTTCAGTTTCAGCCATAGGTTTTCCATCCGATTCGGGATATAGATCCGCTATTTCTGTCGGTGCGGAAGGAAATGGGAGAGGATTTGGAGGTCCCATAAGTTTATCTCCTTTTCCGTAGATTTTTTCGAGCCGTAGATAACTGATGTTATCAAATTGTAGCATATCTTCAACAGTTTCTCAAATTAATTAAAAGAAGGATACGCGTTCGCCTACGGCCAAAAATTATACATCGGTTGTTGGGTCACAACGCTAACAAGACTCCAAATACCGCCGACGGTGAAATCACCTAACATCAACCCAATCGCGAACATCACCAACTGCTGCGATGCCCGCGGACCGCCAATCTTCAAGACACTCCACTTGATAATCGAACTCACCAGCATACAACTCCACAAATACCGCATACCCCAATCGCTGGAGACAACGAATCCAATCGGATGGAAGGGCCACCAGAAGAATCGCGCACGCATAAACATCAACAGTGTCGAAAAAAGCAAGCCGAACACAATACCGCCCGTGGCATAGAAATTCGGTTCCGTCGGGTAATAGAGCCACCGTTGGAGTCCGTTGAAGACGCGCCCACCAAAACCTGTCGACCAACCGCTACTACCGCTCATATTTAAAGCACCGTAGGTATAAAAGAGATACAGAATAACACCGAATACCATCACGGCAGCGAACCCCGAAACGCCTAACAGGGCAAAGAACAATCGTCTCGGTGCAATACCAGAGCGTTCCGAGAGTTTGAAGCCCTCTAACTGGTGTGGCATCGGATTGCTTGTGTAGCTCCGATTGAACCAACGGTAAAGGGTCAGCGCAACGAGATTGTTCGTACCAAGCGTCCGCGTGCCGAAACCGTCAACGAGGATGTGGTGGTTTGGCATGTTTTCCATCGCATGCACCGGAAATCCCTGCTCTGCACGCATCCGCGTTAGCACCAAAACGATGATGAAATAGATTGCGAAAAAGAGTGGGATGAGCCAGAGAGACATGCCGATACGCTTGGAAAAAATAAACAGCAGCGCAAGTCCACCAACAATGCCCCAGAGTGCCAACCTGTAGGAAATCGGTTCGCCAGCATCCTCACCTGTGCGGTGTCGCGCGATACGAAGAACACCGCGAAAATGACGTAGGTTCAGTACCACGACGGAAACGAAAATCCCGATGGCGGCACCGAAACATTGCCGATCAATATATGGGAACCCCGGTAGACTGGATAGCCCGGCAGCACTTGCTATGACCAACTGTGCTTTGTAGAAAATAAAGAAAAACCAGCTGGAGAAGGAAAGATCAAGTGGCATTAGCAGTCCAAGTCCAATGACAAAGGGGTAATAGGACATGCTGATGCCCCCAATCGCGTTCCACGGTTTTTCTGTGAACAGATGCCCAAACCCACGCCAGCCGCCAATCCGCTTAATCGGTAATGTTGGGAGTGTCGGATACAGAAAACTAAAGCCGTTAAGAATCGCAATGGATGCCGCAATTCCGAATCCGAGCCATGTGATGCGGTGCGAAAACAGCGATTTCGTGTTATGGGTGACATGGAACGCAATCTGCGTTATCGGATAGGCGAGCCGTTCGCGTTCTACCCACTGTTTCCGCAGGATGACGTTGATACATAACATCACGAGGACCAGGACCGTCATGAACCCTGCCCAAGATAAGATTGGCACTATCCATACACCGATTATATCTAAGGTAGAGAGACTCGATTCTCCTGTATAATAACCTGTCAGTGCCTTTGGATCGTCGACGAGAAGCCATCTCGGAAGGTAATCCCAGAACAGTTGTTTCCATTCATTTTCAGGGGTTGCATACCAGAAGGCGTGTCCGACGGTCGTGACGAGAATCGTCATCAGTGTAATGGAGGGAAAAGCGCATGCAGTGCTAAGTAGGATGTATATCGTCAGGAGTTCCGCATCGGTGAACAAGCGACGGCGAGTCGCGAGATTAAGAAGGGTGAAAGCAAAGACGACAAAGACGACATTGTAAAACGGCACGGCGTAGGTATTCAACGCATAACCGACAAGCCCGACTTCCCCCGCAATGATCCAATAGAAATTAAACGGAATCAACACGAGCGTAATGGCGATAGATTTCCATGTCACACCGTGCGATTTCGGGCGTTCGTCTTCTCTCATGAGTGCCTTAGATTTCGCTCAAAAAAGCAACAAATGTATCTAGTTCTTTAGAAACGGTTGCAAATAGTTCCCGAATCGGCTTTGCGTGTTCCTCGGCTTTCTCGTAAATCAGCTCGTCTCCGTAGATGTTGTTAACCTTATGACGGAACCTTAAAAGTTGTCTTAATCTCTGCTGGGTGCCTTCAGAGATAACGGGCGGGCGTTCTGAACGACGTTCTGCCATCTGTGTGAGCAAATCGGTATGCCACCGCTCACCCTCAGGCAAGTGTTTGTCAATTTCATTCGCAATTCGCTCAAAGATTCTCTCTATGCCGCTATAGACCTCAGCAAGTTTTTTGGCAGTTAACTCTTCAAAAAATTTTCTGTGGGAAGGAATGGCTACTTCAATTTCCTGCAAGAGTTCCGTGATGCTACTAATAGTCCTGTCTATTTTTATACGTTCATCAGCGATACGTTGAATAAGTTCGTCGCGATTCACTGTGTAAGTTTCTCCATTTTCTCTACCCGATGCCTTCATCAATCTGAGAACGTCTGTCCCCGCTTTATCAATAGGGATAGCTTGGTGTAGAATCCGCTCACGGAATAAACTGTTAATGGATTTAAAATTGATAATATCTATCTTAAACTCGGAACTCAAGCCTTTTGTCTCCCAGAGTGCGTCCAGACATTTGTTATATGAGACCCCCCAAACAACAATATCAATGTCTGAGTTTAGGGTAAACCGCTCCGGTTCAGTGAGGGATCCAAAGGCGGCAACTTTCGTCGCGCCAAAATCTCGATAAAGGACGGTGGCGAGACGATGCGCGACCTCCCACGCTCGTCGGAGTAGCTCTTTGTCAACTCGACGGTTTTCCCATTGACGCTTGAGGTTTTCTCTGCATTCCGCGAGTTCTGATGGAGACATCCGCCTTGTTGTAATTGCGTTATCCATGTATAAAATCTCCGGATCCTTTGTTCATTTTCAGACAGGGCGAGGTTGTTATAGGAGATACCCAAGCAAAACACCTCGCCAACAAATGTGAACCCCTCAATTATAGGCTTGACTACAATCACGGCTGAATAGAACCGGCATAAAGATCGTTCAAAGCGTCTTCTGGAAGCGGTTCAGGACTGCTTTTGGCGAACTCAAGTGCTTCCTCAAGTTCGTTGGCGAGTTCCGCCTCCAGTGCCGAGAGTTCATCTTCTGTCATACCTTCTTCTTCGGTGAGAACTTGGGCGAGTCTTCGGATCGGATCGCGGCGCCGTTCCTGTTCTTGGACTTCTTCGCGGTCGCGGTAGGAGGTCCCTGGGTCACCGATGTGATGTCCGCGAAACCTGTAGGTATCACAGTTAAGGAGTGTCGGTCCACCACCCTCGCGTGCACGCGTGACGGCTTCCTCCGCTGCAGCATAAACCTTGAGGACATCGTTTCCGTCAACGGTAATACCCGGCATATCGTAAGCCGGCGCACGAACGGCAGCGACATCTTCTACCCGCTGATGCTCGTGTTGTGGGGTTCCCATGCCGAATCGGTTGTTCTCACACACAAAGACGACAGGGAGTTCCCAGACGGCAGCAAGATTAAGTGTCTCATGGAATACGCCTTGGTTCGTCGCACCATCACCAAAGAAAGACACTGCGACTTGCTGTGTTCCACGAAGTTTAGCAGAAAGTCCGGCACCCGCGGCGAGCGGAATCCCGGCACCCACAACACCGTTAGCACCCAGAATCCCAGTCTCTTTATCGGCGATGTGCATCGAACCGCCTTTACCTTTACAATAGCCGGTCGTACGCGCGAACAACTCTGCCATCATCCGGTCGCGTTTGCCGCCCTTCGCAATTAAATGTCCATGACCACGGTGTGTACTCGTGATATAATCATCGTCTTGTAAGTGGACGCAAACCCCCACTGCCGTAGCTTCTTCACCAATATAGAGATGCAAGAAACCCGGAAGTTGACCACTCTGATAAAGCGTTCCAGCGGCTTCTTCAAATTGACGAATCTCTATCATTTTCCGATACATGTAAAGCATCTGATCTTTATTCGGTTTTGACATAATTCCTTTCCTATTCTCTATCTGGGTACAAGTGTTAAAAACGTTTTGTCAGTTTTATAGACATTCAGTTCAAAAACTATGGACCCTCAAAGGGTGTGATACATTCCGGTGAATCGTTTGTAGGACGATTGACGAACCTTGATACAGGATACGCTTCCATCTCTTCGTCCGAGTACGGAACAAGAAGCGGTTGAAGCGTATTTGCCGACTGCTCATCCGGGGCAAGCCATTCTGCATAAGCGTTCTGCGGCAGAATCACAGGCATCCGATGGTGGATTGCCTCCAATAAAGTGTTAGGCGGACATGTAATAATAGTGCAGGAGCGGAGGGGTACCTCCATGTCCTCTGGCTGCCATACCTCCCACAATCCTGCAAGTGCGAACGGCTTCTGCGATTTAAGACGGATATAGACGGGTTGTTTGAGTTTGTCACCGGGTATTTTTTGCCATTCGTAATAGCCATCCGCTAAAATGAGACATCGCCTGCGTTTGTATGCATTCCGAAAGGAGGGTTTTTCCGAGAGGGTTTCCGAACGGGCATTAATCATTCTATTTCCGATCTTCGGATCTTTCGCCCAAGATGGAATAAGTCCCCAATGAAAAAAATCCACCTGTCCAGTTTCTGGATGTTCCGCCGTATCCGTTGGTGTATTTGCAATAACAGCCACATCTTGTGTCGGTGAGATATTGTAGCGCGGGGACAAGTTCATCGGTATCTCGAAATCGAAGAAAGTCTGATGCATCGCTTCAGCGTCACTTGCGAGGGTAAATCGTCCACACATTTTTTATCTCCTGAAACAGAACAGGCCCGGATACCTGTTTCTACAAAAATCGAGGTGCGTAAACACGAGGTTTTGCCCTACACATCCTTTTTGGATTGTGGGACAAGAATATCATCTCTCCAGCGCAGGCGGAAGGATGGACGCACGAGTGCTTCTGGGGACTGAAGCGTCAAACCGCCATCGGCAGTCAAGACGATCCCCGTAACGAAATCCGCTTCATCGGATGCCAAGAAAAGCGCAGCGTTGGCAATGTCTTCGGGTTTCCCATAGCGGCCAATCGGATAGCAATCACGAGAGGCTTGTTCTTCGAGGGCATCCTCAGCAAGAGAGGTTTCACCTCTTTCACCAACAATCTGACCGGGCGCGATAGCGTTCGCACGGATACCTTCCCTACCGTAATCAAGCGCAATGCTTCGCGTCAAAGCATTCAAACCCCCTTTTCCGGCACCGTAAAGCCCAAACCCTGGATTCGTAATTGTGGCATTAACCGTAGAGATGAAGACCAAAGTACCGCCACCATTTCGGATCATTTCGGGAATGCAATACTTCGCACCGAGCCACGGTCCGCCGAGCGTTACACCGAGGCTTTCATTCCATTCCTCGGTCGTAAATTCAATTGCTTTTTTAGTGTAGGAGTGTGCCGCGTTATGGACAAGGGTCGTTATTTTCCCATAGTTCGACAAGGCGGTTTCAACGAGCGTCTGCCAAGTCGTTTCATCGGCGACATCTCCCATGACGGAGACTGCTTCTCCACCCGCATCTTGAATGCGGTTTACGGTTTCATCAAGTTTTTCCTTGCGGCGACGAGTGTTGACAACCACTTTCGCACCTTCACAAGCAAACCGATAAGCAGTCGCCGCCCCAATACCACCCCAAGCAGCACCCGCGACAATCGCAACTTTTCCTTCCAGTCTCATAATGAATCCTTTCGTTATGGTTTTATAATCTCTTAACCATTATAACATATTTTTCGTTTTTATCAAATTCTTCAGTGTCAAAACCCCATGCTTTAGCTTGGGGATGTAGACACTGTCTTTATTTGTGTCAAAAATAAGTTTGACTTTATAACCTAAAATTGTGGTATAATTAAAGTATCAAGTTGGCAGACATATCGAGCGCAATCGCAAGGTTGCGTGACCGAGACACTCAACCTTGCGGGTATGAAACGCCTCTGGGGTCGTAAAGTCTCTGACCTTGCCTTCTACCAGTTTGTTGGGATATTGCGATATAAGTGTGAAAAACATAAGAAAGTCTTTCGCCAAGTCGGACAATGGACACCCACAACAAAACCTTGTTCGGATTGTGGATACAAAAACGAAAACCTAACACTTTCAGATCGACAGTGGACATGTTCTCAATGTGGTTCACACCACGATAGAGACATCAACGCTGCTATCAACATTCTTCAGGCCGGGATAGCTGCCTGATTGTGGAGACAGCATAAGACGTTCAACCTTCGGGGAGAACGCTATTGTCTACGAAGCAGAAGTTTCCCCAACTTTTAGGTTGTGGGTGCTATCACGCTACAATGACATCAATCGTAACGAAGGGGGGACGCATGTGAAACCTACGATAAAAGAATGGCTCGACGATAGCACCGAAAAACTTAAGGCAGGCGAGTTGACTGAGGCTGACCTACGCCGTGTAACCGCCATTCTAAATACCGAGAAGCAATTGATTCTCTATCTCTATTCCAAATCAACAAATTTACGCTCACCACTTGGTGGATGGGCACTGTACGACGCAACCGTACCGGACGAACCCGTACTCCCCTCTCAAGATGCACCGTATACATCTGTCCTTGATGCGCTCAACGATGGGTGGCGGATCGTCCAATTTCCGAGACCTGAACTTTATAACTTTACGGATGTTGACAACGCCTATCTGACTTACGAGTTTATTTTAGAAAAACTTGTATAAAGGAAGAACGCAATGATTAAGGTTGAACCCACACTAAATGATCTACAGGTCATGCAGTTTATCCACAACGGTTATATCACCTTAGAGAGCATCATTGATTCGGATTTCAATAAGGAATGTGATTCTGTACACGGCGGACATCTCAGCGATTTCGTGCTTACAGACGAATTTCGTCGGAACGTACTGCTCCACCCAGAGGTAGCTGGTGTAGTCCGTTCACTATTAGGTGCGGATTTCCTCGTGCCGACGAGTGCGCATCACCATCTTTTTGAAGCCGCACACCGCGGACAAACGTGGCACTCCGACGGACTCACCGAATACGGATACGGTATCACGCATCTCCAGTGCTACTACTACCCGAAAGCAGTGAAAATCGAAGATGGACCGACGATGATACTGCCCGGCTCACACCATCGGCTTGTAGATAGGGAAGCCATCGCGCACTACGGCGACATCCTTGGACAACTTTCGCTCACCGTTCCAGCAGGCACCGTCGCAATGACACGTTACGGTATCTGGCATAAAGCGGGTCCAAAACTTAATGACGATAGACGCGGGATGATTAAGTTTTCTTATTTCCGTACCGTGATGCCTAAACGGGATTGGGTACGCCATTCCGATGAGATTCCGCCTTATCAACATCAAGGAAGACATCCGTATGTAACGGAAGTGGAATCTTACCGCGATCGCCGCAGGGGTGAATTGACATGGAACTGGTTATGCGGATTGGCAGAAGTGGAGGAGTCGATTCCACCTGTGCAGATGTTTAACAGCGGGATTCCTTTATCGGAAATCCGACTTCAATAGCAAGACAACTCAGTTCCCATGGTGGTTCTGGAAGCACTATTTAAATTGGAGTAAGGAACCTGCAACATCGTCTTTCAGTGCCACATCCGCTTGCGTTTCTTCGGAATCTGATTTGCTTCGATTTAAAACGCCTTCAATAGCGTTTTTTAGTTTTACATTGCGCCTGTGTGTTGCGAGTTCCAAGGCGGTTTGAAAATCCTGTTCCGCCTCTGAAGTCTTATTGAGACTTTGCTTCGCCAAGCCTCGCCCAAAGTAGGCACTTGCATCATAGGGGCCCAACCGAATAGCGGTATCATAGTCGGCGATCGCTGCCTCGTATTCCCCGAGATCTGCTTTTGCTGTCGCGCGATTGAAGTAAGCCGCGAAACCATCACCTTTACGGGCACGTTTAAGGGCAGCGTCATAATCTACGATCGCTGCCTTATATTGACCCAGTTTGCTCTTGGCGTTTCCGCGATTGTAGTAGCCGATGACGGCATCCGATCTCAATTGAATCAAGATATCATAATCTGCGATCGCTGCTTTGTATTCCCCGAGTTTTGCCTTGGATATGCCCCGATTGAAGTAGGCTTTCGGATACTTACGATTCAGCCGAATGGCGGTATCATAATCTGTGATCGCGGCTTTGTGTTGATTAAGTTTTGCTTTGGCGATGCCTCGATTGTAATAGGTGTTTACGTAATCCGGTTTCAGACGGATGGCGATGTCATAATCTGCAATCGCCGCTTCGTATTCACCCCGGTTTTTCTTTATAATCCCACGATTGTTGTAAGGTGTCCCCAAATCAGGATCCAAGCGTATCGCAGTGTCATAATCGGCGATTGCTGCATCATATTCACCGAGCCGTTTCTTGGCGACCCCTCGGTTGTTGTAGGCTTTTGCGTAATTCGGATTCAGGTGAAGAGCGGCATTATACTCCTCAATGGCTGCCTCGTATTCCCCGAGCCTTGCCTTTACCAACCCTCGACTGTTGTGGTCCTTGGCTTGCTCCGAAGTTTTATCGGATGCGCAGCTGACAGAAAAGCAGACGATGCACACCAGAAGCGCAGTTAACAACTTTCTATCCTTCATCGCGTTTCTCCTCCGCTATATTTTAGAGGGTGTCAGGTATTCAATCGTGTGTTCAGTTTTAGAAAAAAAATAGCGTATAGTTTTCATGCAGCTAAAAGGTTTTTTACAAGTAGGCAGGCTATTAACCTGCCTACTTAATTCACAAATTAACGCGCGCCACACGCTTGCAAACACGCTTGCATGTGTCCGCGCGATTCTGCGGCAATCGTGCAACACTGTGCCAAACTATATTCTTTCGCACCGATGATTTCAAGGTTCAAAGGACCGGTATAGCCGTTTTCATGTAGAACGCGAATATAGCCGACGAGGTCGATGTCACCGCGTCCGTTTGCTTGCAATTCAGGAGTGCCGGGACCGCGTTGAGTGCCTTTGCAATCTCGGATATGCACGTGTTTCACGCGCGAGATTACAGCAGCGATCGCCTCTACTGGGTTTTCATCCGCACGATGAATATGAGACGGATCCATATCAATCCCAAACGCCGGCGACGAGATTTCTTCCATGATGCGGAGCGTCGTCGGCGTGTTGTAGATGCTCGCACCGACATGTGCTTTGACACAGAGCGTCACACCGTAGTGTTCCGCACGTTCAGAGAGGCTACCCAACGAATCAACAACTTCAGGCCACGCAGATTCATCGTCGGATGCACCACCGGGGCCGCAGTTGATAATCGGAACGCCTATCTCAGTTGCCGCTTGAAAAGCTAATTCCATTCGTTCTGGATCGCGCGAAGGCTGTTCCATTGCCAGCAGCTCAAGTTCGTATTCTTTCGCGAACCGTTTGATGTCGGCAGCAAGTGCTTTCCAGTTTGCGAGAACGAGGTGCTGACTCATCCCGTCAATCGCTGAAAGTTCAATGCCATCATAACCAGCCATGGCAATATGCTTGAAAGCGGTCTCCATGTCGTAACCGCCGAATAGTACCGAATTTGCTCCTAATTTCAAATGTAATTCTCCTTCTATAGGGCAGATATTGCGCCGTCTGCTCTACAACAATTATCCGTTCAGTGTCGGAAGCGGCTGTGGGCGTACCAAGATGCCACCCTGTTCATAAGATTCTATTGCTGCCCAAGTATACTCAAGTGCTGCGAGCGCATCTCTACCAGAAGCACGCAGTTGTTCTTTGGGGACACCGTTCGTTATGTCCTCTAAAAATGCATGAATCCTTAAGGGGAAGGTTTGACCGAAGTCGCTGATGCCTGACTCGGTAACAATTGGCTCGCCAGAGAAATCAGGGGCACCTGGAGAGGGCCAATAGGTCACCTTCTCGATGCAGTTTTCGATGCAGAAGGTCCCGCGTGTGCCAGCGAGTTCGACGCTCCACCAACCGCCGAGTCCGAACGTCGCATCCCCGCGTTGGCTTAGCAGATAGCCGATACATCCATTCTCAAACCGGAGGTGGATGCCGTTGATGGAGACCATCAGGTCGCCTTCAGCGCGCCTGAAGTGTGGACGTTCCATAAAGGCTTGAACGTGCGTCACATCACCACAGAAATGACGCATCACGCTGAACGGGTGTGATAGGAACGCTTTCACATGGAAGTAGGGAAATCCATCAGAGCGTGGGGCTTTTGAATAACTATAGTTGAATTCACCGCCTGCAAACCCCATTTTGTGAAGACAATAAACCTGCTCCCCTATATGTCCATCGTCGATATATTTCTTCGCTTGTTCCGCGGGCGGCGTGAAATAGTGGTTCAGATTACAGCCGAGATACAGGTCCTCTTCCGCGGCTTTCGCGACCATCTCCCGTGCCTGTCCGATGTCGTTGGAGATCGGCTTCTCAACGAGTACATGTTTACCCTTCTCTAACGCCTCCATCGTCGGTTCATAGTGCCAGCTCCCATTCTCATTCCCACCGGTGCCGACATCGACAATGTCCAAATCCGGTTCACCATCAATCATATCGGCTACACTGTAGTATGCCTTTACGCCGAGACGTTCCGCTGCGCTATCCGCTCGTTCTTTCACAATATCGCACACCGCAACCAGTTCCGCTAAGTCGTCATTCGCGTGGCAATTCGCATGGTTATTGCCAATCCCACTCATGCCGACAACGCCAACTTTTAATGCCATTTGTTGTTAATTCCTTCCAATGATGAAGTTTTAATCCTGCCTATAAACGAAATCTCGCAGTTTAAATTTGCACTTGCAAGTAACGTTCTGCAGCAGACTTTGTATCTTAATTATAAGGGCATTCACGGTTTTGTCAACAAATATCTCCAAAATACGCTTGACAGCAATTCCTATACATGCTATTTTCTCATAATAGAAGTTATACACCTCAATCCTCGCAGACGCGCCCTATAAGCATGAAGGAGGAAACAACGGATGAGTATTAGTGTCGGGATGGTAGGCTTAGGCATGTTCGGACCGGCGTTTATCCAATCGTATAAGTCGCATCCAGATGTACATCGTCTTGCGCTATGCGATTTACGTGAAGACCGACTGACGAAATGGGCAAAACAGTTTGAGATTTCTGAAACCTATTCAAGCCTTGATGACATCTGTAAATCGGATTTAGATGCGCTCGTGATTATCACGCAGCATTGGATGCACGCACCACAAGCGATTCAGGCAATGGAAGCGGGAAAACACGTCTATACCGCTGTCCCCGCCGCCGTATCCTTAGATGAATGCGAGGCACTTGTCAGAACCGTTGAACGGACAGGGATGATTTACATGAACGGTGAAACGAGTTATTTCCGTCCAGATACCGCCTTCTGTCGTCAGAAAGCAGCGGAGGGTGCATTCGGGGAGTTCGTGCATTGCCGGGCTGAGTATTTTCACGATATGAGTCACGGACTCTACGATGTCGCGAAAAATCGGTGGGGTGCACAATTCGGACGCGACAAAATGGGTGGCATTCCAATGTACTATCCGACGCATTCAACCTGCTTTCCTATCTCTGTGATGAAGGCATACGCAACATCGGTTTCCGCACAAGGGTACGTCTATCCAAACGATGACTGGTTTCGGACGGACACCATTCACAAAAATCCATTCTCGAACGAAGTCGGGCTTTTCACGATGAGCAACGGTTCGACAATGCAAATTTGCGAGTTCAGGCGGATTGGACACCCTGGATCTGAACGTGTCAGCGGCATCTATGGTACGGACGGGAGTTACGAACAGAGTTTGGCAGGTAGCGTTTGGGCGGATAAACACGGGAGCGAAGTCGTAACGCCTTCAAGAGACCACGAACAGCTTCCAGAAGCACTCGCAGCGGATCTCGGCGGACACGGCGGTTCACACGCCTATCTGGTACACGAGTTCGTAGATTCCGTCAATCGTCAACGATTACCGCGCGTCAACGTTTGGGAAGCGGTTCGGTATTGCGCCCCGGGATTTGTCGCACATGAATCCGCCTTGCGAGACGGAGAATTACTCCCGATTCCAGATTGGGGAGATGCGCCAGAGGGGGACATTTAGTTTTAAGTCTGTTTTCGCGATTATGATGTTTTACCTTAAACTATCTTCAGTTCATAATTTACGAATCCTTACTATTTCCAAAATGTGGGCACCTACACCGAATGCCCACCCAGCATTGAAAATTAGGCTTGCTTTTTATTGCATTTTACGGTATACTATACTATTTAAAGAGTTTCTAATCGGAGATCCTATGCAATATCGGCTTGCAAGCTTCGCCTGAATAGAAAACAATCGGACGTTAATCAAGGCACACTACAAATTTGAGGTTAATAAGGAGGCCAGAATGGCTACTGAATACGCGGGAGCCTACGACGGATCAGTTATCCCCGCTGATGTTGCCCGCGAAATTGAAATTTATGAAATTCAACTCGATCGGTTCCAATCCGGTCAAGTTGAAGAAGCCACCTTTACCGAATTTAGACTTCGGCGAGGGGTTTACGGACAGCGCGATGATAGATCGCAAATGATCCGTGTTAAAATCCCATTCGGTGGACTCACAGCAGTACAACTTGAAATGTTAGCAGATGTGGCTGAAGAATTCTCGGACAACATCATTCACATTACAACGCGTCAAGATGTGCAATATCATTACGTAGACATCAACACCACCCCTGAGTTGATGCGCCGCCTCGCCAGTGTTGACATTACGACCAAAGAAGCCTGCGGTAATGTCGTGCGAAACGTCACAGCATGTCCTCTCAGCGGTGTGTGCCAAGATGAGACGTTTGACGTAACACCCTACTCTAAGGCGTTGTCAGCATTCCTCTTGGGACACCCCGATGCTCAAGATTTTGGTCGTAAATTCAAAATAGCGTTCTCCGGATGCGAAGAACACGCTTGTGGCTTAGCAAACATGCACGATATTGGTGCGGTTGCTGCTGTTAAAGAGGTTGATGGTGAAACTAAACGCGGCTTTAAACTCTATGTCGGCGGTGGACTCGGCGCAGTTCCACATCAGGCGAAGGTTTTTGATGATTTTGTCTCGGCAGAGGAACTCCTCCCGATTTCACAATCAATTTGCAGAGTCTTCACCCGTTTAGGTGAACGTAGAAATCGGAATAAGGCGCGTTTAAAGTTCGTCATCGCTAAATACGGCATTGAGGAATTCCGCAGACAGGTACTTGAAGATCGAGAAACATTACGGCACGATCCCGAATGGACAGCCTATCTTGACAATCTGGATGCCTACGATGAAAGTCCGCTCAAGGCACCGACGCAGCTCAACGGTGCTTCACAGCCCGACGGGTTTGAAGAATGGTATCAATCCAATGTGCGGTTACAGAGTCAACCCGGCTACGCTTTTGTAACGATTACGCTACCGCTTGGCGATATTACCGCAGATCAGACGCGTGCTTTGGCAGACATTTCTCGGAAATACGTTAAGGACACAATCCGCGCCACAGTTGAGCAGAACATCGTTCTCCGCTGGGTAACAATGACGGATCTACCAGCACTTTATCGCGAACTGAAAGAGGTCGGCCTCGGCGACCCGGGCGCAGAATCTATGGTTGATATTACCGCTTGCCCAGGTACTGACTCTTGCAAACTCGGTGTCTCTTCTTCACGCGGTCTGGCAGCGCACCTGCGAAGCCATTTCATTGAAACCGGTGTGCAGAATGAAATCAAAGACTTTCGGATTAAGATTAGTGGATGCCCGAACTCCTGCGGACAGCATCATATCGCTAATATTGGCTTCTTCGGGGGCTCGCGCCGGATGGGTGAGCATATCGCGCCTTACTATCAGGTGCTGCTCGGTGGACACATGATCGAGAACGCCAGTTCTTACGGACTTGCCACTGGAAAAATTCACGGCAAGTATATTCCGGCGTTCATTGAGGAATTAACCGGTAAGTACACGGCGGAACGCAATGAAGAGGAATCCTTCACCGATTATGTCGCACGACTCGGTAAAGCGGAAATCAAGCAGATCTTGTCCAAGTACGATAAGATTCCTACCTACGAGGAAGCACCGGAATTCTACGTAGACACTGGCGACACGAAGGATTACCAACTCAAGACGGGTGTCGGTGAATGTGCTGGAGAGGTCATAGCCCTTGTCTCTATGAAGTTGGAAGAGGCAGACCGCCTCATCTACGAATCCGGACTGAACTTGGAGAAGGGGACATATCAAAATTCCGCGGAGATGGCTTTTGACGCGATGATCAGAGCCGCAGACGGACTCTTGACAACGGTCGGGTTGCAATATATTGACGACGCGACCACCGTCAACGAATTCCGCACGCATTTCTTTGAACCCGGTAACTTTTTCCCGGGTTACGGCGCGCATATCTTTAAGGCAACGGAGGAAGATGCTTCTACGTTTGACCACGAATTGGCACACCGCCGTGTTGAGGAAGCCACCCTCTTTGTAGAGGAATCGCATAACGTGTATAATCGTATGCGTATCAAGCAAGAGGAAGAGGAAGAGAGTCGTCGTAAAGCACGTCGCCGCTCGCGACCCGCACGGAAGCCGAGGGTTGTCAAGAAGGCGAAACCCGTTGAGGAAATCGTGGATAGCCTCGATCTCAAAGGTGTTGCCTGCCCGTTCAACTATGTCCAAGCAAAAGTCCGTTTGGAAACGATGGACCTCGGTCAACTCCTCGAAGTTACCATCGACGATGGTGAACCGATTGAGAACGTACCGACGAGTCTCACCAACGATGGACATGAAATCGTTGACACGAAAAAAGTCGGAAAACATTATCGCCTTACCGTTCGGAAGGGTGAGTAGGGTATAATATGTTTTTTCTTTGTAGGGGTAGGTTTGGAACCTATCCCTACAAATTATTTTGGGAAAAAAATAGGGGGCACGTAGCAATAATAAACTCAACAAGAACGGATATGTCTAACAGAGTGAATGTGTGCAGACCCTTCTTCAAAACTGGAAAATCTATCTTGATACGTGTTGCTTGAATCGTCTTTTTAACGATCAGACACAGGTGAGAATTCGCCAAGAAACTGGAGCCGTTAAAATAATTCTTGCTCGGTTCTTTACGACGCAGTGGCAGTGGCTTATTAGCACGGTGCTAGTGAATGAAATCAGCAAAACGCCTAATAAAACATTACGCGCTGAAATGGAAGTCTTGCTAGATCTTGCAGACCAAAACATCACGGTTGGGGCAATCGAAACAACACGGGCAGCACATCTTGAATCGTTGGGATTTAAGTGGTTGGATGCTTTGCATATCGCTTGTGCTGAAAGTGGCGAGGCGGATGTTCTTCTAACAACGGATGATCGGATGCTTAGAAGGGCGAAACGCGCTTATTTACAACTTCGGGTCCGTGTTGAAAACCCTTATGTATGGTTACAGGAGGTCGGTGAACATGAACATACAAACTTTGTTAGAAGATGAGATGGAAGAACTCCGTCGTCGGAATCCTGATGTTCATGCCCTTTTGGAAAAAATATTTCAGCACAAGGATGGAAAGGGTGATTATTCTGTTGAACGACATAAGTGGATGGAAACACTTGATAAAGAAACGTTTCTGAACGAAGTCCGTCAACTTGCAACAGACAAGAAAACAGAGTGAAAGGTATCGGTTTATCAGGACTAAGTTTCACATAAAGGCGATTGCCGCCCGCGCCCAAACGGGTGTGGGTAGGCAAACGCCCTAATTTTTTTTCAATTCACGCTGTACAAAGCCAAGAATTTATCAAAGGCGGCATGGGGAAAATGAATTAATCGATAATGCGCGATGTACATCCACGAGAAATACAAATCTATCGCACACCAAATGGTCGACAACCTTTCACACAATGGTTGGAATCAATTCCAGATCGAAGAACACAGAGGCAAATCCGCGCCCGTCTTATCCAACTTAATTTCGGCAATTTTGGCGATCACAAGTCTGTTGGTGATGGTGTTTTTGAGTTACGTCTTCACTTCGGGGCGGGGTACCGAGTTTATTTTGGACAGGTAGGTAGAAAAATTGTTCTTTTGCTTTGCGGTGGTGACAAGTCGTCACAGACGCGGGATATAGAACGTGCAAAAACTTATTGGTTAGAATATAAGGAGGCATATCTATGAGAAAGATGGGAACATTGCGCGAGTATCTCGTTGAAGTGCTTGCTGACCGAGATGAAGCGATTGGTCATCTTGAAGCGATCCTTGAAGATTATCAAACCTTCGGAAATCCTGCCGTAGTTCTGGATGCCCTCCAAACCGTCGTGGAAGCCCAAGGTGGCGTTTCCAAAATCGCAAAACGGACCGATATGGATCCTCAGCTCCTTTCAAAGGTGCTATCCAACGAGAATACACCACTCATTGATGCACTTGGAATCGTTCTTAAAGCACTCGGATATCAACTCTCAATCAAACCTTTAGAAAGCGAAAACGCTGAGTTTGAAACCGATACCCTACAAACGGCACATATTGCAGAAGGTCCAACTTCGTTGCAATAAATTGACTTTCTTGCCGAATTACGGTATAATAAAGACAACAAATTGTAGTGAATCCAGCAGTTACAGATACAGCAGGGACAGTGTGCTGGTAATTCTGAGGCAGTAGCATTAAAACATCGCAGGTAAAACCTGCCCTTACAAAAAAGCCCATTAGGGGCGTTATGTTTATAGGAACTTTTTTAGCAGAATGGATCTACAACAGATTAACATCAAGGTTTTTACAACTGACGATAGCGAAATCAACTACACCAATTTCATCAAAGTCTTCAACCGCTGGATGGAAGAGGCTGATTCAGACGATTATTTGAACTACGCCGACTACTCACACGTCGATGCCGGCCCGGGTGTACTGTTGATTTTGAAGCAGGCGAACTACAGCATTGACAATGCTTACCATGAGCACGGTTTCCTCTACAACCGGAAACATGCCGTCGAAGGCGATAATGCGGATAAGATCCGTCAAGCCCTCGCAGAAGTGCTCTCCAAATGCGAACGACTCGAAGGCGCAGCCGAGTTAGAAAACGCTGTGCATTTCAACGGCGCCGACCTCCTGTTCATGGTAAACAACCGGCACATCGCACCGAATACATCGGAGACAGCGGCATCTATTGCGGCGGACTTGACACCTGTCCTACAACAGATGTACGGTGGGGACGATTTTACAGTAGCACGCACCTCTGAAGATGCCCGCGAACGGTTCGCTTTGCGAATCTCAGCGAACTCGGATAAACCGATTTCAGAACTCCTCTCCAATCTCGGAGGCTAAGATGTTTAACTTCAGCAACGAACAAATTGAACGCTACAGCCGACATATCATTCTCAAAGAGGTCGGCGGGATGGGACAGACGAAACTGCTGGAATCGAAAGTGCTGCTGATCGGCGCGGGAGGACTCGGCTCCCCTATTGGAATGTATCTCGCCGCAGCAGGGGTCGGCACGCTCGGTATTATTGATGACGATGTCGTCGATCGCAGCAACTTGCAACGCCAAATCTTGCACGGCATCAGCGACATCGGCGTTTCAAAGACGAAATCCGCAGAAGCCACTATTGCGGAGATGAACCCAGATGTCAAGGTGATTCCCTACAACGAACGTATCAATTCGGAAAACGCTTTTCGGATATTAGAGCCGTATGATTTGATTGTAGATGGATGCGACAACTTTCCAACCCGTTATCTCCTCAATGATGCATCCGTTATGTTGGGAAAACCGATCGTGCACGGCAGCATTTCCCAGTTTGAAGGACAGGTCACTGTCCTTTATCCGGGCAAAGGCCCCTGTTATCGGTGTATCTTTTCCGAACCGCCACCCCAGGGGATGGCACCGAGTTGCCAAGAGGCAGGCGTTTTGGGGGTTTTACCCGGTATTATCGGCACAATTCAAGCCGTTGAAGCAATTAAAATCTTATTGGACATCGGAGATTCGTTAATCGGAACGCTTCTAATTTTTGACGCGTTATCCATGGATTTCAACAAACTAAAACTCCGCCAAAATAGCGATTGCCCAATGTGTGGTGAAAACCCCACCATCCACGAACTGATTGATTACGAAGAATTCTGTCAGGTGCAGTGGTAGTCCGATGAATTTTGCTATAGGGCGAGGTTTCTGTACCTCGCTATCTATAGTAGAACTTAGAATTAAAAATACATTTTAACAATGTCAGAGTGCCTCTGTCGTAGGGGCGAGGTTCCCTCGCCCGCTGAAGAGTGTCTCATTAATTCTTGGACTTACTATATATAAAAATTTCTGTGGTATAATATGGTATTAACTAAAGTCAATTTCCACTGACAAAGGAGATGGTTTATGGGGTGGGCATCATACCAAGAAGATAATCTGAACGCAAGGGCTGAATCTATAAGGCGCGGAAGGAGGAAACCCTACGTGCCGAATCGTAAATCTAAGGCTAAACCTTTTCAGAACGAGAACGCCCGCAGTAGTCTTCATGGACAAATAGGGGGTAGTAAACAACTCACGCCTTCTAATCAGCGGTTTAATCATAGTCCGCCTGGAAAACGTAAGGTCAGACTTAGATCTGTATCAAGTTGGTTGTTTGATAGTCATAAGTTACCTAGGAAAACGTGAGTTCCATAAAAGATTTATGTGTTTTCGATGGCAAGTACGGCCTCCTTG
>CAZGAW010000008.1:0-57216 GCA_964523645.1 uncultured bacterium
GACAGGTTACAGGATTTAGATTGACAGGCAACCGGGTCAGAAATCTACACTTTGAAAAAAAAAGAGATTAAGAAACATGAGTGCAATAATCCAAGTTGCTACTTATAGGATTTTGAGCATGCGGGTAGCGTTTTTTGCTAAAAAAGTTCAGGATCTGTGGTGTTTTGTAGCGTAGGCTGTTAGCCTGCGTGCTGAAAATGCACAAACTAACAGTTTATGCTACGATTGGCAACTTGGGTTGCAATAATAAAAATGCGAATGTAGACGTAGGTTGGGTTGAGCGGTAAAAACTATGATATATCTCATTTATAGAGGGAATTCCATCTTTTGATGATCCATTCGTATGGATAAATGTAGCGAAACCCAACAACTCAAGCACTGACGATGTGAGAATGTGTTGGGTTTCACTCACATTTTGGTGATTTCAGATTTCCCAATGAACTTAACAATCATCTTCTCTGTACGGTTTTTTAGTAAGTTCCTGTTCAACCCAACCTACGCGCTAAAGGAATATGTGGGAAGTGAACCAAAAATACTGAGTGTCTAACTCAGAAACATTACAATTCTCCAATAATTTCTTCTTGCCCCTAGACCCCCTTCCTGTAGGAGCGAGCTCCAGCTCGCGACCATGTTTGAGATGTGAAGAAAAACGCAAAACTGAATGACTCTGGTGTCTAACTGCTTTTTTCTTGAAATTTGGATAAAACTCCTATATAATAAGGAAATTAGGATCGACTATGAGTTCTTTGCTAATCAAACCGGAGACTGAAACAACCATCCCGCTTTGAGGCACGTTTTGGTTGTCAGACGTATTTTGGTAATTTTTTGCTGCACCTGTCTCCGCGACAAAGAGAAACCAAATTGGGTTATAATTTTCAATGGGACCCCGCTAAGGCAAAACAAAACAATCGCCGACACAAAATCTCTTTTGAACGCGCAACAACTGTTTTTCGCGATATCAATCAACTCTCCATGTTCGATGAGGATCATAGTGATAATGAAGAACGTTGGTTGACCCTTGGCTTAGACAGAAACGGTATTTTACTTGTTGTGGTACACACCTTCAAGCAAACAAACGACTCAGATGTGAGCATCCGTATCATCTCTGCTCGAAAAGCGACGCGAAGAGAGATTAAACAGTATGAGGAATTTAACCTATGAAAGCGGAATATGACTTTTCAAAAGGAGAACGCGGTAAGTTCTACGATCCAAAAGCTGTTTTTAATCTCCCCATCTATTTAGAGAAAGACGTTGATGAATTCATGCGTAAACTCGCTGATGAAACGGGTAAAGATGTTGGAGAAATAGTCAATGAATGGCTTCGCGGCAAGATGCAATTAACACTGAAGGAACACATTAATGACATACGCACAGGTTTAGAAACAGGTCAGTATAAAAATGAGGCAGCAGTTTCTCAAGGCATCGTGCTCAGGTTGCTCAAAGTACTGGGTTGGCCAACATTCAATACTCAAATTGTGCACCCTGAATACGCAGTTGGCAGAGGGAAAGTAGACTTCGCGCTATGTCGTCCTAAATCAACACCACGGATTTTTATTGAGGTAAAGCGAGTAGAAAACATTGAATGGGCAGAACAGCAACTTTTTGAATATGCTCTTGACCACGGAGTTATACCAATCGCTGTGCTCACTGATGGAGAGAAATGGCGGTTTTTTCACCTGATGGGACTAGAATATTATAGAGAGTTGACGGTCCGAGAACTAGACTTCATTAAAAGCAGCACTGAAGAAATTGCTGATTGCCTTAACAGATACCTGAGCTACCAATCAATCCGTACAGGTGAAGCGATTCGGACAATGAAGAAAGACTATGAAAGAGTCTATAAGCAGAAAATTGAGTCGAAGCCTGTGCCGTCAATACCGTCAGAGTTACGCCACGTGATTGTACCTCCTAACGCAGAGGACAACGAAGTTTTTTTCAATAAGACTGCCTGGAAAGTTGCTCACATGCGGTGGTGGTCGGTTGGGTGGAAGGAAACCGGACAAGAGAAGGATAGCGAAGAAATAATACAGGTAAGAGAGTCCTCCTTGGAGAGTATCCAGAGGAGCGATGTTTACGAGCACTGTGTCAAATATCTGATAAAAAAGACCTATCCTACAACCGAGAAGTTAGATTGGTGGTGTCGCACCGGTTTCTATGAGAAGGATATGCCAAAGAAGTTCGGTCACCTTGTTAGACTGTCGCCTGAGAGAGCCCAGCAAATTATAGATGAAGTCAGGGAAGAATACAACAGCACCACCCACGAGGACAATAAGGATGCGTAAAACAGAAAAGCCCAAACAACACCAAAAACCATCAGTTATCGACTGTGATGTGCATAACACTCTTGCTTCCGAGACAGTGTTGTACCCCTATCTCTCCGAACGGTGGCGGAAGCATCACGGTATGGTCGGCACAACCGACCGCGTCGGGGCATATATCCCACGCGCCCACCCTTTCGGTGCGAGATACGACGCGTGGACACCCTCCGGACACCGTCCCGGATCCGATCTTGATTTCCTACGCGAGCAGCTACTGGACGCATTCAACATTGAATACGGTATCCTCAACTGCTTGACCCCGGTCTGTGAAATGCCGAACCTCGCGTTCGCCGCCGCGTGGGCAAGTGCCGTGAACGACTGGCAAATCGAAGAATGGCTTGAAAAAGAGCCAAGACTCCGCGCCTCGATCATCGTTGCATGCGACGACGCAGAATTCACAACAATGGAGATTGAGCGGTTGGCAGACCACTCAGGATTCGTGCAAATACTACTGCTTGCTCGTACGATGGAACCGTTGGGAAGACGTCGGTACTGGAAAATGTATGAGGCAGCGGTGAAGCATAACCTTCCGATCGGCATCCATTTCACCGGTGTTGGCGTGGGACCGATTACCGCCGTCGGTAGACCCTCACACTATATCGAAGACCACGCAGGAATGACACAGGCGTTCCAAACACAGGTAACCAGTCTCGTTTGTGAAGGAGTCTTTGAACAATTCCCGACGCTCAAGGTGGCTCTTATTGAAGGTGGTTTTGCTTGGTTGCCCCCGCTGATGTGGCGACTTGATCGCGCATGGAAAAAGTTACGGGATGAAGTGCCTGAATTGAAGCGGTTGCCTTCTGAGTATATCCGGGAACACTTCTGGATTACAACGCAACCCATTGAGGAACCGCCGAAACAGGAATACTTTGATCAGCTCCTCGCGCAACTCAACTTAGATGATAAGTTGATGTTCGCAACCGACTATCCGCATTGGGACTTCGATTCTCCTGATCAAGCACTCCCGAAAAATCTCTCACCAACGCTAAAACGCAAAATCATGGCAGAAAACGCCCGTGCCTTCTATCAATTGTAGAAAAATAGCGTTAGCTAAATCGTCACGACGTGTGGGACTTCCTCGAACTTCAGATCATGCGTCTCTGCCCACTGCGTCGCTGCACCCCCGCCACCGCCAAGGAACTGCTTGCCAAGGTCATCAAGGTTCTCCATGACTTTCTCTTCAGGTTGCAGTGTGTCATTGTAATACAGTAGATAATGCTCTGGCTTGAGCCACGCATAGTGGTATCCGTAGATAACGACTTTTGCGACATTCTCCGTAAAGTTGACACCCGCAGTATGATAGATACGATTTTCAAAGAAAAACGCATCGCCTGCATGGAGGACCGGTTCATCATACGGTTCAATCGGGTCGATTTTACCTTCAGGAATCCCTAACGGTTCACCCGATAAGTGGCTTTTTGGAACAAAGAGTGTCCCACCCGAATTCGGCACGGTGAAATCTGTCAAGCAGTACCCGACTTTCAAACCGACGCGTGGACAGTTCTTGTGTCCGAGAGCCATTTCTGAGATTAGGCACCCTTTCTACTCCAAAATAACGTCCTTCATTGTTATAGAGAAGTTTCCTTTTACATTATATTCAGTTACTATACCAAACTACGAGAAAAGGGAAAATATGATTCACGTCTCACACCTCACGAAAAAATATAGAACGACGACGGCAGTTGACGATATTAGTTTTGACATACAACAAGGTGAAATCGTCGGCTATCTTGGTCCCAACGGTGCGGGGAAAAGCACAACCCTTAAAATGCTCGTCGGCTTGTTGCAACCGACATCCGGTGAAATCTCGGTGGCGGGATACAATGCCGAAACCGAGCTGCTTGAACTCAAGCGGCACATCGGATACGTCCCAGAAGAGGCACAACTCTATGAACACCTCACTTTGGTAGAACACCTCCAGTTAATCGGCAGGCTCTATCATTTAGATGAAACCCTCATCGCCAAGAAAATAGAGGAACTCGCCAAATTATTTGATATGACATCTCAGGCAAGCCAGAGAATAAGCGGTTTTTCACAAGGTATGCGACAGAAGTGCATCATCATGTCTGCACTAATGCACAATCCGGATGTTCTGTTTTTAGATGAACCCTTCACGAATCTGGATGTCGGAACGGTAACCCTCATGAAAACGCTGTTACAACGTTTAGCCGATTTAGGTAAAACAATCCTCTACTGTACACACATTCTCGAAGTCGCGGAGACGCTCTGTCCGAGAATTATGATTATTGACACCGGCAAGCTCATCGCCGATGCACCCGTAGAGGAATTGCGACAGCAAACGAATCAGACGGCACTCAATGAGATTTTCGCGCAACTGACCGACACAACTGGAATCGACGAAAAGACCGAAGAAGCCATTCGGATTGTGACAGAGGGTACCTCCGATGTTTGAAAAAATAGCGGTAATGTTCGGTGCCGCTCCAACGCAGTACAGGCACCTCTTAGAAATAGAAAAGATGGTGGAGAAGCGGGCTCTTGAAAGAAAAGACGGCCTTCCGCACCTGTCACTTGCTCTGACCTGTGCTGTCTGTTTTATCATTAGTGTTTTACTCACATTTATGCCGTTCCTTGTTCCTATGGATACATTCACCTTCGCGCTTATGGGGATAACGATGTCTATGATGATGATAGGACTCTGGACCATCCCTTACTTCGATATCCTTCTGAGTCCTATAAACTATCCGGTTATAGCACATACGCCGGTTTCATCACGGACCTACTTTCTTGTGAAGCTAACGCAGGTTGCTACCTACACTGTCTGGTTGTTAGCCTGTCTAAATCTGATGCCTGCGATCGGTGGCATTTGGGTGCATAGGGGGGAATTCTCTTGGTTTCGACTCCTTTTTCCTTTCGTTTACCTACCCGTTGTCTTTATGTCGGGTTTGTTCACAATCGGCGTGATGACCACATTCGCCGGGTATTTGACTAAACTATACACCAAAAGGTCACTTCGGAACATCGCGCAATATGCCCAGTTTATATTTCCCGCTCTTTTTCCTACGATAGTAGTCATCGCGCCTCACCTATTACCAGATGTCACACCTGATAAATTGGCTTCGGCTCTGAAATGGTTTTACGCATTTCCAAACGGCTGGTTCGCTGGAGCAGTCTCGCTTGCCCTCGGACAGATAGAACAACATTTTTTGATTTTAGCAGGATTGGCTGTTGCTTCAACGCTCTTTTTGGTGTTGGTTCCGCTTCGGAGTATCGCAAAGAGTTATTCGGAATATCTCTCGTATCTACTGGAATCCGGCAGCAGACAGAAATCCGAAATTAGGGTAAAAACACCGCTGTTTGCGAGAATATTCCGAAACCAAACGATCCGTGCGGGACTCTGTTTCAGTTCTGCTTACATGCGCCGCGACAAGCACATATTGCGACAACTGTTTGCCGCACTTGGGACAGTTGTGATGATGGTAGTCATATTGGGTCGAGACGGCACGTCTTATCTGACATGGCCTCATCATTCCAACGCTATTGGACTCAGTCCAGGATTTTCGGGGCTGTTCTACTTTACCGGAATGAGTGTTATCACAGGTTTTATTTCACCCGTCAGATATTCAGAACATTGGAAAGCATCATGGATGCTATCACTCGCGCCGCTCTCAGCGCCAGTGGACTTGTGGCGAGGTGTACAGGCAGCTGCTCTTCTCTATATTGTCGTTCCGTGCACGCTCCTTATGTTCTGCGTTGCAACTGCTATTTGGGGAGTTTTAGGCGTATTTTACGTTTTGCCGGGTGTTACTATTCTACTCTATTATGTCATCTTTTACCCAAAACCCCTCTCTGGTTTGCCACTCACCGGAGAATTCGTCCAACAACAACAAGTTGCTCATGAGAGTTTAATCCCATTCCTATTGAGTCTATTTATCACTGGCGTTTTCGTGGGTATCCAACTTTTGACATTCTGGCTAAATCTATGGGTGTATTACGGTTTCTATTGTGTTACAGTGATAAGCGGTCTTGTCGGTTTTATCTACTTTTTACGGAAAAAGTGATGGAAATACGAAAAATAAAAAAACAGGTTGACATAACTTAACAAAAATTAGTATAATTTAATGGAGGCTTATTAAACTTAAAAGAACAATTAGAACTCCAATAAAAGGAAGCGCAATGGCAACCCAATCCTCGAAAATCGAGTGGACAGAATCTACATGGAATCCCGTACGCGGTTGCACCCGTGTCTCAGAGGGGTGTCGGTTCTGTTACGCAGAACGGATAGCTGCCCGTTTCTCCGGCAAAGGTATGGCTTACGAAGGCTTGGCTAAGAATACCAAAGCAGGACCGCGGTGGACACAACAGGTACGTTTTATCCCAGCGTTGCTTGACGAACCGCTGAAATGGAAAAAGCCGCGCCGAATTTTCGTTAACTCCATGAGCGATCTCTTTCACGAAAAAGTTAAACTGTCTGACATTCAAAAGGTTTTTGATGTCATGAGGAGAGCGGATAAACATCAATTTCAAGTTTTAACGAAGCGATCCGAACGACTGCTGAAATTCAGTCCGAAGTTACCGTGGCCACCAAACGTCTGGATGGGAGTTAGCGTTGAAGACGGCCGCGTTACACATCGGATTGATGGTCTTCGTCAAACCGATGCACATATCAAATTTCTCTCGCTGGAACCATTACTCGGCGCGCTTCCCAATTTAACGTTGGAGGGAATAGACTGGGTTATCGTGGGTGGGGAATCCGGTCCTGGTGCACGCAAAATGGAGAAAAAGTGGGTCACAGACATCCGCGACCGATGCGCGGATGCCAAAGTGCCGTTTTTCTTTAAACAGTGGGGCGGCAAACGCAAATCAAAAACGGGGCGGGAGTTAGACGAACGGACTTACGATGAGATGCCGGTTTGAATCCATCACCAAACTCGGCATCTTGGAATTTCAATCTTATACTCTCGGTAGATCGTCAGCGAGCAAAGCCTCAGAAACAGATTTTTTCGTCGTTTCACGTTCTGGACGTTCAGTATGAAAATCACGGAACCAGTCTTTAAAATCTTCAGCAAGAAAATTGCCAGCATAATCTTCCTTGAACTGATCGTGACACTCTTCCATATAGACGCGTAGGTAGCTACTGGCGCGTTCAAGTGCTTTCCAGTCAAAGATATTTGAGGGCATTTCAACAATACCGCCTTCAAGCATATTACGCCGCATCTTCAAGTAGTAAGAATAACGAGAACTCATCATTAGGTCAACGAGTCTGTCAAATATTTTTGCAGGAATCTGTACCATTTTACCCTTCAGCAAACTCTGCCGAGTGCCTATTTCTTTTTCCAAGTCTCGATTCAGCATAAATCCAACGATAGCGTCAAAAATTTTATCTACCATTTTTATTCGTCCTTTATCATGTAGCAAATTTTATAAATGTAACACCCACTTGAGTGTAATTCGCGCTGATTTGTATGTAGCGGAAATAGATTTTAGCATTAATGCGCAAAAGCGTCAAGAAAAAATAAAAATTTAATAGTTTTCCGCGAGCGTATGAGAATTTCATAGTAACAGCGAAAACATAGATAGCACTGCGTGGAATTAAAATTGCATTCCAATCCAAATTCTGTTATAGTTATATTATGCTTATATTCTATCTGGCAATTGCGGTAGCGACGGTTCCCATCGGCGCAGGAATCGCTTTTGTATCACGGGGGCGGCAAAAGCATTTCGGACACATTTTTGGATTGACAGCGGGGGCAGTACTCGGCATCGTCTTGGTTATGATGATGCACCTTTACACCGAGGTAGGTTACATCACAATCCTTGTAATGTGGGGCGGGTTTTTCCTAATTTCAGCAGTAGAGCATCTTACAGCACACCAAGGTGAGGACGCGAAAAAGCACACTGACGATAAAGAAAAGAGATGGGGCATCAACTTAACCGTTCTCGGACTATCACTGCACTCCTTGGCAGATGGGCTTAATTTGGTTATCGCTGCGAGCGAGAAAACACTTGGCGGAGCCCTCGCGTTTGGCATACTCATCCATCGTCTACCTGTCGGAACGCTTATCGCTGTCGCACTCCTCCGAAGTCACACTTTTGTTAAGGCACTTATTCGACTGATGCCGTTGATACTTGGACCGGTGATCGGAGCGGTACTTGGAGAGCAGCTCCTCCGTGGGGCTTTCGGAGGATTAACAGACTACCTGACAGCGTTTGCTGTTGGCACGCTCTTGCATGTTGTGATGGATGGGTTTCGTGGTAGTTATACTGCTGAAGAGACAGACATCGGCTTGAGTCGCTTTGCTAAAGTACTCTTTGTCATCGGATTCGTCTTGACCTTTTGTGCTATCTATTTCTTTCAGGGATTTGAGGGTGAACATCTTCATTAAATGGCTATCGGCCGGAATAGCAGTCAGCAGTCAGCAGTCAGCAGTCGGCTTTCAGCGATGGCTCTTTCGGTTTTCTGAAACTCTTAAATCAAACTGGAACCTGACGGGCTTTGGAAAAGCCTCTTTGCTGGGGACTGACAGCCGACAACTGATAACCATTCCACTGATGGTTATCTTCTGTCTTGTAGTATTCGTCTTGCCAGTGAGGAGCAATCAAATCCCGATTGTGGTATCCGGTAAACCCAGAGCAACGCTTCAGGTTGGCGCGAACGCCTCGGAACAGGAACAGTTCGCAGCTGCCGAAATTCAATCCTTTATCCAGCAATTCACAGGTGCAAAACTTGACATCCTCACTAATCGACAACAAACCGAAACGACGACGACAATTGTATTAGGCACCCCAAAGTCGAATCCGACGATTGCAGGGTTACAGGCGAACGTAGAGCTGACATTGGCGGAAGCACTTGGAGACGAAGGCTATCGTATCAAAACAGTAGAGGTCGGTACAGAGATTGTCATTGTGGTGACAGCGCATACTGAGAAGGGTGTGATTCATGGCGCGTACGCCTTCATTGAAAACTGTATTACGGCGTTGACCGGTTTGACACCCGTACATCCAGAGGTACCCGTTGCTAAAGCACAAGCACTACTTGTACCCTTCATGAATGAGACCTCCTCCCCATTTTACCCCGTACGGGCTGTATTGGAGATAGAGGATCCCGACTGGCTTGCACGGCACCGGATCAACATGAGCGGTGGCGAAGGCGTTTGGACCGGTACGGGCATTGAGGATGGGTTTGGAACGGCGTTTAAATATGTAGACACGCCTGCGTTTGAAGTCTTGCAGGATGAACCGATAGGACAGCGGCGAGAACGCATCTCAACACTGAAAAATCGGTTTAATGCGCTCAAACGGCGCGGTATTGATGCCTATCTTTTCATGTATGTGACTGGCGAACCGACAGAAGCACTGATTCGGCAGCGTCCTGATGTCCTTGGGCCTGCGGTGCTTTACGGCGCGTCTCGCAATGAAGTGTCTTATCGCCCTTTCTGTTGGTCTAAACCCGAATTTCATACGCTCACGAAGGAACTGATACAGGCGATCGTGCGCACTTACCCTACGCTTGCCGGCTTTCATCTCCGCTCTTGGGGACATGAGACCCGCGCATGCGATTGTCCTGACTGTGGGGACAGGACAGAACAGGGACAAGCAAAACTCTGGCAAGTCTATTTTACGATTATCAACGCTGCACGGGAGGTTCGTCCGGACTTCAAATTTTACATCTCTGGATATGACAGCAGTTGGCTCAAGGATGCTGCCGGTGTTTATGCGCGGCAGCTCCCGAAAGAGACGATTTTCTCGCGAAAATGGGGCGCAGATGGTGAACCTGTCGCGAATGCGGGGGTGCCTATTCCACAAGTCAGAGCACTCGGAGAAATCGGGCATCGTTTTATAGTCCTTTCGCATGAAGTAGAGGAGGTGATGCCGTTTTGGATGCTGGAGAGCGACCTGTTTGTGCAAGGCGTTCGGCAGCTTGCCAATGATCCTGAAGTCGTTGGTCTCGGTGGGTTTACTGTCCAAGGCGCAACACAGGGGTTGGGATACCTTGACCGGCTTGTCAGTGCACGTCTCAATTGGGATATTAATCTTGATCATTATCAACTTCTCCGAAACGAATTAACGGCTCGATACGGCAGCGAAGCCTCACCACATATTTTGAATGCCTTGCGGGTAAATGGATGGAACATGGCGAATTATTTTTCAGATTACGCTGGATCCTTGACCGTAGGCGGTACATACGGCAGCGGATCTGCTGGACTCGCAACGCGATTTTGGACGCTGATTGGACCGCGAGCTGTGGAAGATACATTGGCTATTCCGGAATTGGAGATCGCGAAACTCGCCGTGAACCGATTCACAGCGCTTTTGGCACCACAACAGCAAGCTGCAAACGAAATACGAGCCGCAAGTGAGATCGCAGAACCCTTTGATCTGGAAGCAACCGAAGATTTACGCGATGCCGTTCATTTGATGGAGTTGTGGGTCCTGTTCTTTGAAAGCCGAGCTAAATTGGTGGAAGCGATAACACTCGGCTACGAGCCAGGTACGGAAGAGACAATCCGTGCGAAGTTAACGAGCGCAGTGGAGTTCTCAAAGTCCATACAACCACATATCAAAGGGGTTAAGGAGTTTATTCCACTTTTCGGGTATTCGCATCGAACGATTGAAGCCGAGCTGCTGAGCACCTTGAATGCGGAAATCGCTTGGTTAACGAGTTTCGATTATAAGGCACTCCAGAAACACGACGCTGACTTTTCACCAGAAGAAACGCCTTTCCGAATTTCAGATGTTCACAACTATCCGAATCCCGTAAAACAGGAAACGACATTTACCTATCAGTTATCGCTGGATGCAGATGAAGTCTCTATCACGATTTACACAAAATCTGGACGGACAGTAAATGTCCTGAAGGCGGTTTCAGGAAACGAAGGCTACAACGAGTTTATGTGGGATGCGCGAGACACCGACGGTATATTGCTTGCTAACGATGTCTATTTTTACAGAATACGCGCTGTTGCTGGAGACCAGACAGCACAGACGCTTGGACGTTTAGCAGTGTTACGGTAAAACGAAAAGGAGGGTAAAAATGCTTCGTATATGTGTATGTCTGACGCTACTGCTTTCAGTAATGGGTTGTAAATCGCAAACTTTGCAGGAACATCTCTTAGAACCACCACCGCCCCTCATCAATTTCGCACTGAGTCGAAATGGAGCAACCGCGGATGCCTCACAATCCGTTCCAAACCATCGCGCAGAAGAGATAATTGATGGTGATACGAACTCTGAGACATGGGATGAAGGCAGTGGGTGGGGGAGTAGTTTAGAACATCTACGCACCTCCGACCTGAACAAACGTCCTTATGTGTCGGTGACGCTCCCTAAACCCGTTGATATTCGTAAGATTGTTATGTGGACGATCGACTCCGAGAAATATCCAGCACCGCAATTCGGGTTGAAGGATTATCGGATAGAGTATTGGCACGGCACAGGCTGGGGGCTTATTCCATCAGAGAATATCAAAGATAAGCAGTACACGGCGCGAAATAACACCAAAGGTAAACGGGTTCATGAAATCCAAGAACGCCTCATTGCGAGCAAAATACGGATCGTTCCGGTTTCCTCAAATGATACGGTTTTCAATTACCAACACATGGCGGGTAAGCGACCGGTGTATGAAGTGGATGGTGTCGCACGGGTGATGGAGTTAGAGGTTTGGGGCTATGCCGCTCCAGAAGTGCATACACTCAAGCAAATTGCACAAGGAATCCCACCGGAATCAGCGGCACGTTCTGTAACAACGGAGACACAGACCGGTGGACAGCAAACCGAACCGACGATTAAAGAGGTTATTCAGAGCGTCTTAAACCGATATGAACTCGGATACGACATGGCCGACCTTGCGAAGGTTATGTCCTGTTTTTCAGAGACGTATCTCTCCAACGGACGCACGTACCAAGATGTTAAAACAAAGGCATCGCAATTTTTTGAAGCCTATCATCAGATTGACATGACACTCACCGAAATCAACATCCATCCGAACATCGTTGACGATACAGCGATTGTAACAGGCGGTTACACGTTACAGTACGCCCCAAAAGCGAATGGACAGGTTGAACAAACATCTGGTAAATTGACGCTCGTTTTTGCCAATGAAGCGGAAACATGGCGGATCATCCGTGCAGAATAATTCACGGTTTTGAACTGAGACAACAAAGGATCTGATAATGCTACAAGAGCAGTCTAATCTTTGGGCAAAATCATACATCAACGACGGATATTTACTGCTTCCAAATATTATTACACAGAGAGAGTGCGATGATTTGAAGGCAGAGATGCTGAAGGTCTTTCGTGGGGATTACCCGTGTGAGGCGATTCCACCGATGCCTGAAACGGCAAGTGAGATGGAAGTTTTGGATAGAATCATGTGTGTCGGTGAACCACATGTTTTTAGTCCTTTGGTGCAGCGGTACATTGAACATCCAAAAATCTGTGAAGTCCTTCGGGTGATTGTTGGCGCACACATCCCGTTTTGGGATGGTGGTGTGAAATGTATGCAATCAATGATGTTAAGCAAGGTACCCGGGCATACCGGTAACCCGTGGCATCAAGACGAACACCCGATTCCGACACGAGATAGGTCGCTCATCGGCGCATGGATTACATTGGATGATGCGACGATTGAGAACGGTTGTCTCTGGGTACTACCGAATAGTCACCGTTCCGGTGTAATCTATGAGCGATTCCCACACGATAAACGCCATGAATTCGACAGTTGCCACGAGGCGGCTGGCTTTGATGATACCGACGAGATTCCGATTGAAATGTCAGCAGGTAGTGTGCTGTTTTTCAACGGCTATCTGTTACACCGCTCCAAAAAAAATCGGAGCGATACATTCCGGCGCATCCTTGTGAGTCACTACTGCTCAACGGCATCGTGGTTAGGGTGGAAGGGACAGCGGAATTACCGTGGTGTTGTCACCGTCGCTGGTGAAGATCCATATATTGACGAAGGGTATGTCACACCGAACGTCTGGGCGCGGTGGGAGTAGTTGGACAAAGGCACAAAGGAAGCAATTTCTGAACTCCAATGTGGAGAAGTATCTTGAATGTGAGCGCGAACCCTGTTGAAAAAATATTTGAAAAACGTCCCGATCCAGAATCATTTTGAAATTAACCAGAAACCGTGGCGGAATGAAATTAGGTTCTCCTTAAATGGCATAATTTGTCTTTGCTTTACATTTGGAGCAACGCCCAGGAGGCAATAGTTTAAAAAAATGAAACTGACAGAACATCAAGTGAATTTCTTCAATACTTTCGGCTATCTCGCAATACCGGGCATGTTTTCGCCAAGCGAGGTGGAATGGATTACCGAAGAATTCGAGATATCGATTCAGGAATTCGGCGGTGGTAAAAACCATGATGGAACAAGCCGTACAATGTTCGGCGGTCCGATAGAGCATCGCTCCCGACTTTGCACGCTGCTTGATGATGAACGCGTCAAAGGACTTATCGGTGGTGTACTCGGTGAGGATTTCAACTATGCTGGTGGTGACGGGAACTATTATACGGGAGATACCGGTTGGCATCCCGATGGCGGTTGGGGACGGCTCTTCGCTTGTAAGGTAACATTTTACCTTGATGCGTTAACGAAAGACACCGGATGCCTACGCATCATCCCGGGCAGCCAAAATCCCGCACACTTTGTCAGAGCCGGAAAGATTGATCCAAACCAATCAGAATCACTATATGGCATCCCACCGCGCGACTTTCCAACCAGTATAGCGTTGGAAAACACGCCCGGTGATGTCGTGATTTTCAATCACGATACCTACCACGCAGCGTTTGGCGGTGGGACCCGGCGGCGGATGTTCACGATGAATTGTACACAACATTGCACAACGGAACCGGATTTAGAGACATTGCATCAATACTTGAGCGTCCATTCACCAGGTGGATACAATATTGAGACAGGGGCAGGCATGTATTTTCCCACAATGGTTGATACGGCTGACGAGAAACGGCGAATCCATCTCCAGCAATGTAGTAACATTCACGACGAGATGTTTCCACAATATGCCCGACGTTTATAGGTTTTGGTGTTTCCATTGCAATTCCTGTTCTTTTGTGGTATTCTATAGTATAGGTTCACACTGTATGTAGGGGCAATCTCCGAGCCTGCTACGAACCCATACTTCAAATGGAAAGCATATTTATGGTTCCACCTTCGTTTAACAAACGCTTAGGGCACATCGGCAAACACATTATTTCGGCGGCATTCATCTATGGGATGAGCACGCTTTGTGCCGTCGCCGTGCCGCCGAAAGCACGCACCCACCTGCCTTCAAGCTCCGTTGCCGTGAGCGATGATGCCTTAGCAACTTTTTTCAATCCATCTGGACTTGCTGCCGGACGCGGACTGAACCTATACTATCTTCGAACATATCAAAACGATTGGGCAGGCGATGATGCCTTCTTCCTTGCTGTCCCTGGTGCCGGTTTCGGTATAGAATTTGGCACTGCTGATGCGGATACCGACTTCACACGCTATACCTTTTCGGGCGGGTATCACCTTGGAAACTCACTCTATTGGGGCACAGGTTATAGCTGGATGAACTCAGATGATAAAGACTATGACGGATTCCGGTCACTCTCCATGGGCTTAATGTACCGACGACGTTATTTTTCAATTGGTGCAGCCGGGCGCGACCTCAATCGACCTAAGTTGTTAGGAGAAAAACTCAGTCGCACTTATGACTTGGGATTGGCACTGCGTCCCGGAACATGGCGAACAACCCTCTCACTTGACATGCAGAAAACTCAAGGGATTGAGGGTATAACACTCCGTTATGCCTTAGAAGTACGCCCTATTCGCGAATTCATGCTCCGCGGCACAATAAAAAATGATCTGAGTTTTGATGTTCGTTTCGGTATAAACATTGGAAATTGGGGGTTTGGAACGGGCAATGCGTTTAACGAAAATCGCGAAGCACGATCCGGTGTCGGTTATTTCCATTTTTCCAATGCTCCCAAAACCAAACCACTGCCGCGCCGCCGTATGTTCCTTGACTTACCCATGCGCGCCCTCAAAGAGGTCCTACCTATCGCGAAGTGGGATGAGGATGTTGCGGGTATTCTCGTTCGTATTGATGGGAGTCGCTACGGCATCGCACAACTTCAAGAGATGTCGGATGCTATCTTGGATTTTAGGGAATCAGGACACGTTGTTCTCTGCTATCTCACGAATTGTTCCACCGGCGACTATATTGTCGCATCTGCATGCGATGGTATCCTGATTCATCCGTCTGCTGAAGTCCGGTTAATCGGCGTACGCACAGAGCATTCCTTCTACAAGGGCGCGTTGGACATGCTTGGTATTAGAGCGGATCTTGAGCATCTTGGTGAGTACAAATCCGCATCTGAGGCTTTCACACGGAGCAATATCTCCGAAGCACACCGCAAGATCCAGAATATTATTTTGGATGATTTATATGGGCAACTCGTAGAGGCAATCGCAGAAGGGCGTGGATGGACCCATGAAAGCGTCAAAAAACGTATAGATGAGGGCCCTTACACAGCACGTCAGGCTTTTACTGCCGAACTGGTGGATAGACTCGTCTATGAAGATGAATTGCTTGATGTCGTCGCCGAACTTACCGATGTGAGAACCGATTTGGTGCCACTCGGTGAATATGTGAGAAGCGGACTCGACTCGCAAGATTGGCGTGTGCCGCAACCAAAAATTGCAATCATTAGAGCCGAAGGTTTGATGTTGACGGGCGATAGTTTCGTTGATCCGTTTATGGGTACACAGGTGATGGGCGCAGACACAATAACACGTATTGTCAAGTCGGTAAAGGATAACGATTCTATAAAAGCAGTTGTATTACGGATTGACAGCGGTGGAGGGCTTGTGGTTGCTGCTGATACTATATGGCGTGAATTGGTGCAACTCAAGGCGGTTAAACCCCTCGTAGTATCGATGGGGGATGTGGCGGCATCAGGAGGCTATTACATCGCCGCGCCCGCAGATGCAATCGTTGCTGAACCGGGAACAATTACGGGTTCTATCGGCGTGATCGGTGGTAAGTATAGTTTCAAAGGACTCTATGAGAAACTCGGCATTCATAAAGAGATTCTCAAACGGGGTGAACACGCTGATTTTTACACGGATTACGGAGACTATCCGCCTGCTGAAAAAGCGATCGTACAGAAGCAGATTAAAGAGATTTATGAGGATTTCATTGAGAAAGTGGCACTCGGGCGAGCTAATCTGACAGTCGAAGATGTAGATAGACTTGGGCAAGGACGGGTCTGGTCAGGCAGACAGGCGAAGGAAAATGGGCTTGTGGATGAATTGGGCGGTTTAAGCCTCGCAATCGCAATCGCTCGAGAACGCGCAGGGTTAGAGAAGAAGTCAATTGAGATAGTCGAATTTCCTAAAAAGATGTGGCTATCACAAATATTCAATAATCTCGGACTTCCATTCACATCGTTATTTCGTGGTGGATTTAAAAATGGCGATATGGCGGACGGAGAGCGAAGAACTGAGTCCGGGTTACAGTTTATTGCACAATATGGTGGCTTGAGTACCACCGCGAGACTTCTAAACACGGTTAGAAAGCATAGGTTTTTTCTTCTCATGCCTTATCATATCAGTGTGGGTAACTAACAACGCAGTAAAGTCGAAAAACTGATGCTTCGGAGTTGAGTTAAAATGCTGTTCGCCAAGAACTACGCAACGTTGCGTCGCAAAATGGTTCGGAACCAGATTGAAGCACGTGGCATTCACAACCCCAAAGTGCTCGCTGTTATGCGAAAGGTAGAGCGGCACCTGTTTGTAAAACAGCAATACCTCAGTATGGCGTATCGAGATGGTGCGTTACCGATTGATTGTGACCAAACGATCTCGCAACCCTATATTGTTGCCTTGATGACGGACTTGTTGGAGCTTACCCCAACCTCAAAAGTCCTTGAGATTGGGACAGGTTGTGGTTATCAAACCGCTATACTGGCAGAATTGGCAAGGGATGTCTATTCTGTTGAGATTATACCCGGACTGGCTAAGCGTGCGAAAGCGCGGTTGAAGGCACTCAACTATCGGAACATTCATCTCAAAAAAGGGGACGGATATTACGGCTGGCGAGAACACGCACCTTATGATGCTGTCCTTGTCGCTGCTGCACCTATAAACGTACCGGAACGGCTCATTCAGCAACTGAGACCAGGCGGCAGAATGGTGATTCCTGTCGGAGGTTCTGAACAAAATCTCCTTTTAATTCGGAAAGGGCTTCGAGTTGATGAAAATTCAGTGCAATCTCTTGAAACCACTGAGATTATCCCTGTCCGTTTTGTCCCAATGACAAGTGGATTGAATTAAATCTGCTATTAAGATGCTGGCACACTTGCCAATCACACCTAAGCGAAAATGAAATAAAGAACCCTAAAAACATATATTACTACAAAGGAAATAATAGATTGAAACGCATATTCTATCTAATTCTATTCATAACCTTGCTATTCCCGACTGTGGCTACTGCTGCGTTCAATAATATCGGTGTAGGAGCAAGGCCACTGGGTTTAGGTGGAGCGTTCGTTGCGCTCGCCGATGATAGCAACGCTGCAGATTACAACGCAGCAGGCTTAGGCTATATTGATAAAATCCAACTCGGTGCTACACACGCACAGCGTTTTAGTGGACTCATCACCTATAACAGTGTGAGCGGAATTATTCCGTTTGGAAGAGCGGGTTCAATTGGTGCAAGCCTCGGTATGTTGTCGGAAGACTCTGAAATTTATCGTGAGCAGATAGTGCGTATCTCCTACGGAAACGCCCTTTTCAGACAGCTCGCCATCGGTGCAAATCTGAAGCTTTTCCGTACCTCTTTTGACGAAACAAACGAATTCGTCACAGAGAATCCATATTTTGTCCAAACCTCCAGTTCAGCTGTTTCTTTTGATCTCGGCATGATCGCAAGACCTGTCCAAAGTCTGAGTCTGGGTGCATCGGTGGAGAATTTGCTTCCCGCAGATACGAGCATATCTGATACGCAAACCGATTCGGTGCCGTTGAATATCCGTGCCGGTTTAGCATATAGACTTGCGTCTATTGCGGAGATGAGCGCGCAGGGTGCGACGGTCAGTAACCTGTTAAGAGGCAGTTTAGGGACCTTTGAGGTCGCCTCTCGCAATAGCGAAATTTATATACGCACGGGTGTAGAAGTCTGGTTGAATAAATCCATTGCTGTCCGCGGCGGCTATGGCGTGAAAAGTGGAGGAAGTTCTGCGACAACCCTGAGTCTCGGTGGCAGTGCCAAGCTGCCGATCAGTGGGACCGCCCTCCAGCTTGACTATGGATTTCAACTGCTGAGTGGTGATTTTCAGAACAATACAACACAAAGATTCTCCGTTAATCTGCTGCTGTAAAGAAAGGTTTTCAAATGAAAAACGCATTCATCGCTTTGATATTTATTGGTATTTTGATTTTTGCTGGTTACAGTTATGGTGCCGTTACCTCTGTTGGAGAGATTAACGTTGAGGATGAAACAAGAGGCATTGTTCCCGCGACTTCAACTGCCACGTTGGTTGTGACGCTTGTAATTGACCGGTCACTGGCAGAACCCGGTGAAGAAATTAAAACTATTGAAATCATGATGCCGCCCGGATTTCTGACCCAATCATCCTTTTTTGAAGGCATCTGGCGTGACGGCAACCAAATTGTCGCGAGAGCGGTCGCCTCAGGAGGAAATCTCCTGCGCGTTGAACTTGCAGATGTTATTGTTGATTTTCAGAATTCGATCTATGAAATTATCTTTGAATGTCAGACACCCGACACGCTTATCTTGGAGGCAGTTTTCAGAGTACGCCTACGCAATCTGCAAGACGGTCCCATCGGCGAATTTATCCGACCCGGGCAGGCGGACGGAAAACTTAACAACGATGATTTCACGTTACAGGTGATTCCGAATGTACCGCCTGACCCCGTTATCGGTTTTACTGCTGAAGCCGATACAACCGGAGAAAATGATGTGACCCTCCGTTGGCAGAAATCGGAAGATCCGGATGTCAGCGGTTATCTCATCTACAGAAACAATAAAGATAGTATTACTGAGGACGATGCTATTAATGTGGAAAACCGTTCCTCAACCACATTTCGCGATGTAAACGTTCCGCCGGGAAGTTATACTTATCAAATTGTCGCTTACAAGACGCTTCTCTTGCAGTCGGAACGTTCCCCGTTACAAACGGTAATTGTATCATCAGACACCGCTTCACCCGAACCTCCGACGATGCTCAGCATTATTACCTCAAGCGATGGGGTCGAAATCTTGTGGAAACCGAGCGTCAGTCGCGACGTGGTAAAGTATCAAATTGTTGAGGGAGAGACTACACTTGGGGAAATAGAAATAGAAATAGATGAGATAAAGACAGAATATAAATTTCTTGATACGCGTCTTTTACCGATAGGTAGTTTTACCTTTGCCGTTATTGCGATTGACGAGGCGGGCAACGCGTCCGATCCGGTAGAAAAAAGGCTTCGTATTTTCGATAAACCTTATCCGAATCCATTTACACCGCTTTCGCCAGACCCAGATTTCAATCGGGTTGTCTTTCCCGCACGCGCACTTGAAGAGGTTTCCGGTGAATTCACAGTGCTTATCTTTGATATTGATGGAATGCTTGTCCAAAGATTGACCGCACTACCGGGTGGGACGGAGTTGATTTGGGATGGACGTAACGAAGCTGGTGAAATTGTGGAAAGTGGCGTTTACGTCTATCAACTTCAAGTCGGAGAGAGTTTTAAGACGGGGACTTTAATTGTCGCGAAATAGTGAATGTATTTGGATATTAAAACGCATCCGCACAACAATAGGAAGTTCTAATTTTTCAATGTGGATGCTGTTACTTTCAACGTCCGATGACCTGAGCGGGTTGGGAAAAATTTATTGACTTAATTTCCAATTCAAGGTTATATTATAATTTTATTAGCAGGTCGCTGGTTTACTAAGCTGTACCACACTTAATAATGACAAGTTTTTGGAAACCTGCAAGCTGCACGCAAAAAAATATGCTGTCAACACAACATTTTTACGAAAAAAGGAGATACGATAACAATGAACAGGCTTGAGTCACGTCCATTAAAGGGGATAATGCTACTTGTAATCCTCGGCATTTTAGGAACCGTTCTACCAGCGTTAGGAAATTGGGAGATCCTTCAGAAACAAGATCCCGAAATTCGGGACTATATGTCCATCGCTTTCACGAGCGCAAATAATGGTTGGGCAGTTGGTGTCGCACCCTTAGAATTGGACAATCCCGGCTTCATCGGATATACCATGGATGGTGGCAAAACATGGTCTAAAGCCGAGATTGACATTAGTGCCCAACTTGCCAACATCTATTTCTTAGATGATAAGCACGGCTGGGCTGTCGGTGCGAATGGAACAATTGCCAGTACGGCTAATGGTAGAGACTGGGAACCACAAACAAGTAAGGTTGGCAACGGGCTTAAAGGCATCTATTTTGTGAATAAAGAGGTAGGGTATGTAGTCGGAGAAAGCGACACTATCCTTTCTACAAAAAATGGCGGACGTACCTGGAAAGTACTTCAAGGTGGACAACTCGGTGCTGTTGGTGATGATGACGCGAATATGTACAGCGCAATTCAATTTATTAACGAAGAAACCGGATGGGTTGCCGGGGTCCGCGTGAGTCCGAGCACACAAGGTCAACATGCCTTGATTCAGAAAACAGTGGATGGCGGACAGAGTTGGGTCACACAAGCGACCAACAAAGAGGATATCCTTGAAGACATCTTTTTCCTGGATGAATCAATGGGCTGGGCTGTCGGTGAAAACGGTGTAATCCTTCATACCAGTGACGGCGGTGAAACTTGGACAGAACAAACAAGTGGCACCGAAGAAAAACTTAGAAGTGTTCGATTCGCAGATTCAAATATGGGCTGGACAGTTGGTGGTGATTTAGGGGTCGGTGTAATCCTTCATACCAGTGACGGCGGTGAAACTTGGGAAATCCAAGATCCGGGCGATTCTATGGTCCAGGGGTTCCAAATGAACAAGGTTTTTATTTTAGATGGAAAACAGGTATGGTTAGCTGGTGGTAACGGCGTAATTTTACAGGGAAAGTAACGCATTAGTTTCCATAACTGAAATGTACGGTTTTGAAAAATATAGAAGTTCGTAAGTTTTCTTAACCGTGCATATCCGAAGCGGAGGTATAATTTTGGAAATATCCACATTCGCGACGCGGATGAGTCGATTGGGCACGGAATCCGCATTTGAAGTCTTAGCCAAAGCCAAACAGTTAGAGGCACAAGGCAAAGACATCATCCACTTGGAAATAGGGCAACCGGATTTTCCAACACCGATTAATATTATTGAAGCCGCGTACAAAGCGATGAAAGATGGGCATACCGGTTACTGTCCATCTGCAGGTGTACCAGAGTTTCGTGAAGTTGTCGCACAACATATAACAGAGACACGGGGTGTTACCATACACCCTGATGAGGTTACAGTGACACCCGGAGCGAAACCAATTATTTTCTTCACTATTTTGGCTTTAATCGATGATGGTGATGAGGTAATTTATCCCGAACCGGGTTTTCCGGTCTACGAATCTGTTATCGACTTCATCGGCGGAAAAGCCGTACCGCTACCGCTTCGTGAGGAGGTAGATTTCCGATTCCGGCTTGAAGATCTTGAGGCAGCAATCTCTGATCGGACGAAGCTACTAATTCTCAACTCACCTCAGAACCCTACAGGTGGCACGTTAACCGCTGAAGACCTTGAAGCAATCGCGGAACTCGCGCAGACCCATAATTTTTATGTGTTGACGGACGAAGTCTATTCACGCATTCTCTATGAAGGTGAACACCACAGTGTCCTCAGTCTGCCCGGTATGAAGGAACGAACCATTCTAATCGAAGGGCACTCTAAGACCTACGCAATGACTGGATGGCGCTTGGGATACGGTATTGCCCCCCAAGCAATCGCTGATAAAATCACACAGTTAACTATTAATTCCAATTCCTGCACTGCTACCTTTACACAACTCGCTGGGATAGAGGCACTCACAGGACCGCAAACCTCTGTTACCCAGATGGTTTCAGAATTTCAGAAACGACGCGACGCGATTGTGGATGGACTGAATGCAATTGAGAGGGTCAGCTGTGTCAAACCGCTCGGTGCCTTCTATGTATTTCCAAACGTTACACAGCTGCCGATTTCGTGTGAAGCACTCGCTGATTATCTCATGGAGGAAGCAGATGTCGCCTTATTGCCTGGTACTTCTTTCGGCAAATATGGCGATGGTTACCTCCGTCTCTCATATGCTAATTCGTTAGAAAATATTCAAGAGGCATTAGGTAGAATGGAAACTGCAATCTCGAAATTGTAGCACTTTGTATCAGCTATCAGCCTTCAGCAATCGGCTAACAGCACAGAGGTTCTCTTTCTGATTACTGATGGCTATTCCTGACAGGATTTCTTGTATGCCTCCTACGTTTAACCGAAAAGTTACCGCGCGGATACCAGCAAGCACAACGAATCTGGGACCCGGATTTGACGTGTTGGGACTTGCCCTGCAACTCTACAGTACGGTTACGTTAGAACCTTCTGAAACCGACACTGAAGTTATTGTGAGTGGTGTAGATGCCGATAAAATACCAAGTACACCGGCGCATGTCGCTTTTCAAGCGGTAGAACTTATTTTTCACCGAAGCGGAGCGAACCGTCCGAAGGGCTTCAAATTGCAGATAGAAAATGGAATACCTGCGATTCGTGGGCTGGGCGGCAGTGGAACAGCCATTCTCGGTGGATTACTCACTGCAAACGCGCTCTGCGACACTCCATTTTCTGACACAGAACTCCTCAACTTCGCAACAGAGCTGGAAGGGCATCCGGATAACGTTGCCGCCTCATTATATGGTGGGCTCGTCGTCTCAGCGCAGGAGGATACCCAGGTTCATACCGTTCGATTGGAATGTCCCTCCCTCCTTTCGATTGTCCTAGCGATCCCTGATTTTCCCTTGTCAACAGAACAGGCGCGCGGGGTGCTACCTACATCGGTGGGTTTTGCAGATGCAATCTACAATACAAGCCGAAGTACACTCTTAATCGCCAGCATTGCAACGGGACAGTTTGAGATGTTGCGTGTTGCCATGAAGGATAGGCTGCATCAGCCTTACCGTACTGCACTGATTCCAGGATTTGATGATGTAGCGAAAGCTGCTACTGCCGCAGGAGCGCTTAGTGTTGCGTTGAGCGGCGCGGGACCAACGGTCGCAGCTTATTGTTTAGAGCATACGGAGCCGGTTGCTGAGAGGATGCAAGCCGCTTTCAAAAAGCACCAGATTGCGGCTGATATTAAAATTTTAAAGCCGGATGCTCATGGAGCAAACGTGCATATTGAGTTTTTAAACGATTAAATCTAGGTACCACTCCATTAATTTCACAGCGGTTTCTGAGTTATCAAAAGCGCAGACGGATTCCTAAAACCGAGAACTTGTCTGAAAGACAGTGGAGGCGTTTGCTCGGGTGTTTCTTTAGCCGAGAAATCCATAATTAAAAGAATGTCAAATTTTCATGCGGAAAACATTGCATCAATACTGAATAAGTTCAACTCCAACATGGATCAGGGGTTGAGTTATGAAGCGTTTCAGAAAGCGAAAGCGCAGTACGGCAAGAATGAGTTAGGTTCAGAGAAAGACGCATTTCCTTTTAAAGCGTTTCTGAAATCGTTGCTCACGTGGCGTGTGATTGTTTTGGCTATCGCAACGGGCATCTTGGGTGTTTCCTTTGCCAATGGTGTCAGTGGCGTTCCCCTTCATGCAACGGGTGTTGTCGGGGCAGCTCTGGTTATTCATGCCGTGTGTGCATACGTAATGGAGTACCGTATTCACAGACGTGACATCAGCCATAATAGGCTCATGGTGCATAGTATTAAGGTTATTCGACAGGGGAAAATTGAGGAGTGTGCTCCAGAGGACATCGTGCCTGGTGACCTACTCCCTTTCAGTGCAGGGGACTACGTGCCTGCTGATGCAAGGATCATTGAATCGGAAGGTCTTATGATTGATGAGTCCATGCTTTTTGGCACCGAGGAACCCGTGCAAAAGGTCGGGATAGATATTCAAGATGGTGCTTTACCGCCTCAAAAGCAGAGGAACATGGCGTTCGGCGGAACATACGTTGTGGCGGGACATGGGCTTGCGATGGTCGTGCAGATAGGTAAGCAATTGGAGATATGGAAACAACGTCCTGATGTCCGCCCAACGCACGTCATGAATACGATCGCTGAAAATGAGACGAGAGGTTTATGTACCGCCATAAAAGTCGTAGGTATGATTGTGGCAGGTGCCGCTGTAGCAATCGCATGGTGGTTTGAATATCAAAAACAGACTACCGATTGGCAATCTCTAACCTATTTGGCGATGTTATTCGCTATCGCATCTGCCCCGCAAGATGTAATACAACTGCTCCGCTTGTTCTTTTCTAAACACGCCCAAAAACTGTTGGAAAAAGGGATCGTCTTACGAAATTCACGTAGCCTTGAAAAACTGAGTCGCATCACCACTTTTTTTGCGAATGAAAAAGGGCTCTCGACCATACGCTCTCTGTCAATTTCAAGCCTGTTTGTTGATGAACAATTGGTTGATGGCAAAACATGGAACATTTGGTTAGATTCTCTCACAGATCTTACCCTTGAAGAACGACAAAAAACCGTTGAGGCAATGTCACCCAGCGGAAAAGTTCCACAAGGTGCCCCACACTTAGTATTCACAGCTGGACTCGGCATTTCTAATGGACAGGATGTAGATAGTGCTGAAACCGCTAACACGCCGGCAACATCGGAAGCTGGATCCTCCGACGTAGTGTTTTCCCCTCAGGTTGCTATCGAAAAAGATATGAAGAAACTTGGCTACCAACTGGAGAGTGTGAAAGCTCGGCTGCCATTGGTAAACACATATCCGTCCACGCGTAATTACAGCTATCAAATGCAAGTGTTCGAGTCAGCACCTGAAGATTATCTTAATGTCATCTTTGGAGATGCCCGAACCGTACTTGACACTTGCGGGCATGTACTCATTAATGGCGAAATTACACCGCTATCAGACGACAGGTACGAAATGTACCATGAAATCATAGACTATCTGATTAGTACTAAAGCTCAAGTCTGTGGTGTAGCCTTTCATTCCTCTGATGTTATTCTGAAACCGCAGGAAATGGAGTACAACCCGGTTTTTTTAGGGTTTATTGGTTTTTCTGCCAACAATGATGAACGTACGAAGGCGATCCTGAAATCCAGTCTTGATACGGGACTTAAAATTATCCTCATTACCGAAAGTGGGGAGCAGGAGACCGTTGATCTTGCGAAGGATCTCGGACTTATCTACAACCGAAAAGCAGCGGTCTCAAGAGAGGAACTTGAGGAAATCTCGCGTGAACAATTGGATAATGAAACAGACAAGTGGCTTGCTTATTCGCGACCGACTTGGCAACAGCGTCGGAATATCGTCCTCAGTTTAAAACGTCAGGGACATGCCGTCGGATTTCTGGGGCAAGGCGGGGAAGACCTTCGAGCGATGACCATTGCGGATATTACCCTTGCTAACAAGGTTGATGCATCACATGTTGTACAAGCCGCCGCCGATGGGCTCATTAACAAAGGTGGTTTCCAAGCTGTAAGAGATGTACTACTTCATGCGCGTGAGGCGTACCATAACGCCGCCAGTTTTCTACGATGGAACTTTTCTTGTACACTCTCCCTACTCCTCACATTGACTTTCGGGACGGTCCTCCACTATCTCTATAAAATGCCGATGCCATTAACGTTAACACAGATAATTTGGACACAATTTCTCCTGACGCTATTACCATCGTTAGCTATAGGCACCGAACGAATATTCGCTGATGAAAAGCATCACCGTCCGACCCTATTTTCAAGGGCGCGTTTCCTTTCAAAAATGACAGGCGTGGACATCATTTGCCGAGCTGTGACTATTAGTCTAATGGCAATCATTCCATTCTTCTTTATCCTGTGGCGTTCGCCTGCATTGTCAGACGCATTCGGTGTTTCGACATTAATGAGAGACGTACTTTCCGTTGGAAATATTGGTGATCCAAATGCCCCGGATATCGCGGTTGCACGAACGGCAGCGTGTACCACACTGGTCTTTACACAGTTAACTACATGTTGGCAGGCTTTGCGTTATCCGTGGGAACCGCTCGTTCAGAGGGTGCTCGCGAACTCTCGCCTCATCATTATTTCCGTTGTTATTGTAGCACTCCACTTAGCAACGCTCTATGTCGAACCTGTTGCGCAATTTTTAGGAATGGCGCGCCTTGGATGGGAGTGGCAATGGACGCTCCTGTTTAGTTTGACCTTACTTTTATTGCCGCTAAATTTGGCAATCGGTTCGCGACCGGACGATAATTAGTAGGGTCCACGCCCCAATTCATCCATATACGCATAACCTGTCATACCCAAAATCCGTAAGTCGGGATTCCTGCGATAATTCCTATGATTGTCCAAAGACTCCCGACTGTGAATTCTCCCAAGATTAACCCTAAGAAAAAGGGCGCTATCTTGCGATGTCGCACAATACCGCCATATTGAAGAATCAACCACTTGATTAACCAACTCATGAAGAGGCAGCTCCACGTAACATGCATGCCCCAACTCGTAGAGATTGCAAAACCAGCGGGGTGAAAGGGCCACCATACAAATCGCATCCGAAAGAACATCAGTACTGTTGTTAGTAGAAAACCGATGCCCATAAATCCACTTTCAGGAATGAGTGTTTCTTCTGGTGCTTGCAACCATCCAGCAAGGCGACGATACGGTTCTATCCCGAAAGCACTTAAAGAGGGCCAGTAGGCGCGTACCTCCATGCCTAATCGATAGCCTCGATCGATTAATGCCCAAAATCCTGCCAACGAACCTAAAATTGTTGCGAGTATTAAAGCGAAGACAATGCGGTTCATCGTCATATTTGTTCGTTCCATGATTTTGAAGCCTTCTAACTGATGTGGCATTGGATGGCTCCGATGGGCACGATTAATAAACCAAAACATGGAGAACATAATGAGGTTGTCTCTTCCCAATCGACGCGTTCCAACTGTCCGAGTCAGAATTTCGTCAGGACCGGAATAGTGTAAATCATGTACAGGTGTACCGAGTTCAGCGCGCATTCGGGTAATGGCGATCGAAATCATGTAATAGATAACAAAAAATGCGAACATCACCCAAAGTTCAGCACCGCCATAGTAGCAGAAAAGTACAAGGAATATCATTACCGCGATAAGCCCGAGCGTTGCTCCACGATAGGGCATCGCTTCTTGCGTTTCGCGCCCTGAAGCAATAACGACGGTATTGTCCTGTTGGATATTTAAGCCTACAACGGTTTTCGCTACATGTAGTAGATGTCTGCGACTCGCCCAAATTGCCAAAATGCACAGCGCGAGGTAACCACCCGCTGCTTGTTCGTTCATGTACGGAAAGCGGGGTAGACTGCGCAATCCAAGGGCAGCACCCAGAACCCGCATAAACCGCCAATACCAAAAAAAGAACCAGCATGAGAACGAAAGATCAAGAGGAATAAAGAAGCCGAGTCCGATTGCAAACGGATAGAGTGAAAATGGAATTCTGCCCATGGCATTCCAAGGGCTTTCCGTAAAGATTTGGAAACTCCGTATACGTGTCCGTAGTTCAGGTAAAACCGGGTACAGAAAGTTAATACCATTCCAGAGAGCAAGTCCACCGGCAATCCCAAAGCCGAGCCACATCAATTTATTTTGAAAAAGACGATTCTGTGGTGTTTCGGTTAATTGGAGTGGGAGTTGAATAATCGGATAACTTAATTTTTCATGTTCGATCCATTGTTTACGGACAATTATATTAATGCAAAGCATACCGAAAATCAACATAGTAATAAAGGCGGTCCACCAAAGGACGGGCGTTGCCCATCCGAGTAATGTTTCAACCGTATAGAGGGGCAGCTCGCCTTCATAATAACCGTATAAAAGAGACGGATCGCTAACAGTGAGCCACTTGGGCAGGAAGGGAACAAACAGTTGTTGCCACTCATTTTCTGGCGTAGCAAAGCGGAAGGCATGCCCTAACATCGGCACCAAAATCTCGAGCATATCATGACCGGTGATCCCTGAAGCGATAGAAAGCATTAGATAAACGACGACTAACTCGCTTTGTACTAACGCTAAACTCGGGACAAAGCGACGCAACAGGTAATTTACACCGATGACCATGAACAAACTGAAAATCACATTAAAAAAGAGGGAGATTGTTACTGGGTGACCCGAATACCGAATAACCTCCATCTCAATAACCCAGTAGCAGTTAATCGGTATTAGAATAACAGCAATCAGAATAGATTTGAGTGTGACACCGTGGGCGGGAATTCGCGATGATGCTAACGAAGAGGAAGTTTCAACTTCCATACAAAATATAACTCCAATGCACGTAAGACGATTTCAGTTCATTTTGAGTTGATCGGTAAGCACATAGACTCAGTCGCTATGACACACCTGTGAATATCTCCAGATAAAATTATCACATTTTCTCCAACCTGTCAATCCTTAAAATCTCTAATACTTCTTAATCTCACAATCAATTGAAGCCGCTGAAGACCAAGCACACTGGAGAAAATAGACTTTTTTTAATAAGTCTTCCATGTTATAATAAATATTGCAGTATGGGCTTCAGGTTGTGCCTAAATTGCCTCTGTAACAACTCAGGATGCAGATATGAAACCATTCCAGTATATTAAAAATCGAGTTGAAAGATTTTTTTACAATGCTTATCAGCGACGTTTGGAATCCGAAGCCAATACGTGGAATATCCCACGCCATATCGGTGTAATTTTAGATGGCAATCGTCGCTACGCGAAAGCCAGTGGACTTGGCGATGTCATTGAAGGGCACCACGACGGGGCGGACAAGCTGGAAGAAGTGCTCCATTGGTGCGACGAACTCGGGGTTGAAATTTTCTCGATCTGGATTTTCTCACTTGACAATTTTAAACGCGCAGCACATGAGGTTGAAGGAATTCTCGGACTTATTGAGAGGAGAATGCGGGAACTTGTCACAATTGAGGGGCTCCATACGAACCAGATCAAAGTGCGTGCGATGGGACAGATAGAACTCTTACCATCCAGTCTGCAAGAAGCGATTCGGGAAGCAGAGGAAGCAACACAACATTACGACAAGTTTATCTTAAATGTCGCTGTCGCTTATGGCGGGCGAGAGGAGATTATTGAAGCATTTCGGAGACACCTAAAAGCCGAAAGTGAGAGTGGTAAATCTGCTCACCAAATTGCAGACGAACTTGCAGTGGATAAAATTGCGCCCTACCTGTACACTTCAAACCTTCCTGATCCTGAATTAATTATCCGTACTAGTGGGGAGGTACGGTTATCGGGGTTTTTGCTTTGGCAGAGCGTCTACTCAGAATTCTATTTTTGTGATACGTACTGGCCCTCGTTTCGGAAGATTGACTTCCTCCGGGCATTACGGGCTTATAGCCAACGAAAACGACGATTTGGGAAATAAAATACTAAAGACGCTATGTGGTACTGCTAATCACGCTTATTGAAATTTGTTATGTTCTTGCATTCCAATAATTTCGTTGGTACACAGATGAGAAGGAGCAATCCATGAGATTTGGGGTTTGTACGGGCTTAGAAAATGTCAATCGACTCGCAGCAGTTGGATATGACTACATTGAATTAGGGGTGCGTCCGGCGTTGATGCCCGAAGCGGATGAAGCCGAATTTCAGAAAATTCGTGAGCAGGCAACGCAAGCACCATTAAAGGCGGAGTCTTATTCAGGATTCATCCCAGGCGACCTGCGTGTCGTAGGTGATACCGTGGATCTTCCGCGTTTGTCTCGTTATGTGGAGACGGCGTGTCGCAGAGGCAGCGAAATTGGCGGTGAAATTATCGTCTACGGTAGCAGCGGTTCCCGTAGTATACAGGAAGGTTATTCGCGCGAACGCGCATTGGCACAAATTGCTGAATTCCTCGATATGGCGGCGGATCATGCCGAAACGCATAACATGACTATCGTCATCGAACCGATCTGCTGGCGAGAGGGAAACATCCTACGAACTGTCGCAGATGGACTTGCTATGGCAAAACGTGTGAATCGGAAGGGTATCAAGGCATTAGCGGATCTTTACCACATCTATCAGGAAGAGGAACCGATGCAAAACATCATTGATGCTGCTGAGTGGCTTGCGCACGTCCACATAGCAGAACCCGTCAAGCGTTCCTATCCGGGAAACGATGATTTCGACTTCACGGATTTCTTCGCGGCACTTCAAAAGGCAGGTTATGAGGGTCGCGTTTCGTGTGAATGTAAGTTTGACAATTTTGATGAGGATGTTAAGGTGGCTTTGGAAACTATGAGGGCTTATGTCTAAGGAATAGTTGTCGGTACGGTTTTTCTGCAAAAAAATCTTTCGGTTATCAGTTTTCAGTCACAAGCGGGTGTTGCTTCGGTGTTTCCCGTGTTAAGCGAAAACCCCTTAACCGATAACTGACAACTATTTCCCAACATCAATTGCTTCCACACTTTTAGGGGGTGGAATCTATCCTTACACGCGAACAAGGCAGAGTCATTCGGGCACGGACAGGATTTTATGATGTCCAACACGATGATATTATCCTGAGATGCACGCTCCGCGGCACACTCAAACGAAGACACCGTTCTGAAACCGGACGTAGACGCTATGCCGACCCGGTTGCTGTTGGTGATTGGGTCATCTTCACGCAACTTGATATGGAAGAGGGAGTGATAGAGGATATTCTGCCGCGACAGACGAAGTTCTCGCGGCAATACGCCGGGAAACACGGAGATATTGAACAGGTTATCGTTGCGAACGCACATCAAATCGTAGCTGTGGTTGCTACGCTGATGCCACCTCTTAATTTTCGGACGCTGGATAGGTTTCTTATCTTGGCGGAGGCAGGCGATATGGAAGCAGTGGTATGCCTCAACAAGATGGACTTAGTGGATGAAGCCCAAAAAACAGAACTTGCAGCGACCTTTGCCGTTTATGAAGAATTGGGTTATCAGGTGCTCTATACCAGCATCAATGCGCCTGAGAGCCTGGACGCACTCCGAGGCGCACTCAAGGATAAATTTAGTGTTATTCTCGGCGCATCGGGGGTCGGAAAATCCAGCCTGTTGAATGCACTCCAACCCAGCTTGGACCTGCGCGTCGGTGAAGTCGGTGCCAAAACCCAGAAAGGCCGACATACAACCACACTTGTTGAACTTTTTCCGTTAGACATCGGCGGTGAAGTCGCCGACACACCCGGTATCCGAGAAGTCGGATTGTGGGGTGTAGATACGGAGAACTTAGAATACTATTTCCCGGAGATGGAACCCTACCTCGGTACCTGCAAATACAACGATTGTGCACATGTTGCGGAATCTGATTGCGCGATTCGAGATGCCGTTGAAACCGGGGAGATATATCCAGAACGGTATCGAAGTTATGTCGTATTGCGAACCGGGGAACAGTAGAAGCCTAATGCTTTAAAAGTTTCGGGAAATGGTTGCGAGCGTAAGCCAACCGTTCCGGGACACCGATATCGATCCAACCCGCATCTGTTTGTAAGGCATATAGATTGGAAACGTACGGAAAAACGTCCCGTTCCATAGAAAACGTTTCTTGGTTGCTTGGAAATGCGTCAGCAATGCTTTGATCGAACAGATATATCGCCCCGTTGACATACCCAGCACGACACGTAGGCTGTTTCTCACGAAATGCCTGTATTTTTCCCGCATCATCTGATACGATTTCGCCGTACGGACGGGTGTCCGATACATGTACACTTAACAGCACACCTGCCATTTTTTGATCAAATCGAATTAACATCTCCCGCAGCGAAAAGTTCGCAAGCAAGATGTCGCCATTTAGGACAAAAAAAGGCGATGTCTCGATCTGCTGCATAGCGTTCTGAATCGCGCCACCGGTACCGAGCCGCTTCTCCTCTTTGGCATAACGGATACGCATCCCTGCGTAAGTGTCTCCTACGTGTTCATAAAGCACATCGTGCAGGTGTCCCGACGCGAGGATGGCTGTGGTGACACCTGCTTCCATTAATAATTGGATTTGCCACTCCAATACTGTTTTCCCAGCAATCTCTAACAGAATCTTCGGAAGCGTTTTCACTGTCTCACCGAGCCGCGTGGCAAGACCGCCGCACAGAATAATCGCTTGCATTTTTTAATTTACCTTGCGGCGTAATAACGTGGGCATGGCATTTGAAATGCCTTTCCTCGCATTGGATTTTAGCGTTTGCAAAAACCCTGCCGCTCCGTTACGGACTGCTATCTCAAGAAAACCCTTTGTTAGATGCCGCCCCCTTAACTGACAACCGACTGCTGACTGCTTATGGCTGAACGCTGAAGGCTATACCGACCTATGCCCTGCGAAGCCGCGCGGATTTTCAAAAGCATCAACCCACATATCACACCATTCTTGGTGTTCAGATAGGACAGTATCAGGGTTTTTGGGACTGCGCACAATAAAATCGGGATGCGCTGTACGTCCCGTGTGATGTCCTGTTGTCTGATAGCGCAGATCCAGTGACCAACGGCACCGGTCAGACGTGTTCGGTTCTGAGCGGTGTGGTGTAAAACGGCTCAGTAAAATGAGGTCGCCGCGATAACATTCGAGCATGAGCGGTTCAACATCCGGCATCAATTCGGGTTTGATCATGGTACCGCCCTCTTTCTGGTGGACCAGGTAACCCTTTTCTTCGGTAATACCGGGTAATGCCTGAAGGCATCCCATCTCTATTGTGCTATCGCCTAACGGAAGCCAACAGGTAACAATAGCCGATCCTTCTGCTTCCGGCATCATGACCCCAGCATCCTGATGCCACGGTACGCCGCCAGCCCAACTCGCGTTCCCATCGACAACCGGCGGTTTCGCACGCAAATGCTGAATTGGGTTACAGGTAATCTCGGGTCCAACGATGCCTTCAATAACATCTAAAAGGTTATCGTTCTTCAGGAATTCAAAGATGGCTTTGCCGCGGTAGTGCATAATATCCAACCCACCTACCATCTCGCCGGACTGTGCCAGCAACTTGGCGAACCGCTTGTCGAAGGGTTCATCTTCATGCAGATTTTCGATTTTACCCTCCTCTTTTAAGGCAAGGGCGCGTTCCGAGATCCAATCCGAAATCTCGTCAATGACAGGTTGGAGGTCTTCGTGAGTCAGCGCATTTTTGACTATCAGCACACCTTGTGTCCAGTAGGTTTCGCACTGTTCTTGTGTGAGTCTCATAAGGAAATCTCTCCTTTAATGGTTAACAGTTGTCAGTTGTCAGTTGTCGGTTACAAGAGGGTGTTTTTTTGGATGTTTACTTGGGGTTTTGATAGGGTATTTCTACGGATTCCCTTGTTAAACGAAAACTCCTTAACTGAAAACCGATAACTCATGGCTGATAACTATTAAAAAAGTTTTGTAAATATGATAGCATAAGAAGGAAAAATCAACAAGGAGCAGCAAGAAATGAAAGGCAAACGCATTGTAATGCCAGCGAAACGTTCAGCAACGCTGGAGGATTTTGAACTTGACGAAACGCTCACACCCAACCAAATTCTGCTAGAAACGCACTACAGTTTGATTAGTCCCGGCACCGAGGGCGCAGGATATACCGGACTTGAAAGCGGTACACGATTCCCACACGGTTCTGGTTATACGTCGATTGGTGAGGTTCTCAAAGTCGGTGAAAATGTAACGAAGTGTGCCGTTGGGGATCTCGCCTTCTGCTATGGTCCGCACGCCTCTATCGCCAAAACGGAGGCAGTACTTTTGGCGTTTAAACCCCCTTTAGATATAGATGAGAAGTTGGTTCCGTTTGTCCGAATGGCAACGGTCGCGATGACATCTCTGCGGGTATCTTCTGCCGAATTCGGGGATACCGTTGCTATCATCGGTTTAGGGTTAGTAGGCAACTCTGCATCCCAACTTTTCAATTTGGCTGGCATGAAAGTTATAAGTATAGAGCGAGTCCCGCGTCGACTTGAAATCGCTCGGCAGTGCGGTATCCAGCACCTGATTAATCCCGATGAAGAGGATGCGCTGGAACGTGTGATTGCGTTGACGAACGGCGAAAAAGCAGCAGTCACCGTTGAAGCCATTGGAAACCCGAGACTCGTTGAAACAGCGTATCAATTGACGGGCAGAAAGGGTGAAGTTATCTTACTCGGTTCACCGCGCGGTGAATACGTGACGGATGCGACGGCAATCCTGAATTATAGCCACAGTATCGGTTTAGGCGCGATTACGCTCAAAAGCGCGCACGAGTGGGTCTATCCGACGATGCACTCTGGCGAGTCAAAACATTCACTTGAACGCAACTCGCGCTTAGTGTATTCACTAATCTGTGAGGGTGAGTTCAAAGTAGCAGAATTGCTGACGCATGTAATTGATCCCGGAGCAGCGCAATCTGCCTATGATGGATTGACGGATCGCAAGGATGAATACTTAGGTGTTATCATGGACTGGACGTAGCACTTACGACAAGGTACACAACTAACAATATAGTGTGAGTGCTCGAGGTTAGGAGACTTCATTCTTCCCAATAGCAGTTGGGACCCTGGACTTGATATTCATAGACAGACAAAGCGTCCTGACGAGCGAGGGACAGAAGAACGTACACCATACAAAACGCACTGCTCTGCTTCATTTGTCTTTTAAGTAGCGTGGGTTTGGTATTGTGCTTGTGTTTATTCGCGTTAGATCCTCTCTGGTTGGAAGCGCGAGGTCCCTATTAATTCAATAAGATCTTTCTCTTTCAACAATCGAGACGATTCGTCCGCATCCAAATGTATGCAGATAGCATTAACAGCGTGGTTGTTCAGAGGGGCTGGCTTTCTACGGTTCGGAATTATTCTATTGAGCAGTGAACTGGTTTCGCCAACGTACAGAATTTCATAATGAAAAGCGTCTATAGCTGCCGTGCACTTTGCGTAGATATAAACTGCTCCAACATCAGGGAACGCTGTGTCTGTAGAGTAGACTTCAAAGTTATAGGGTTTCCCGGAAGTGCCATAGAACGTTACATCGCCACTTTTCCTCATTTTGGACTCCAGTGTCAGTCATTTGTCTCTCTGTTAGGGCGAAAATGGAAAACAGCATGTGCTATTTGTGGTGGTTCTCGTGAAACTATCACTAATTATATCGTAAATTTTCTGAAAGAGCAAATTTTGCCCCTGTGAGATAGAAAACACACATTACATGAAAAAACAGGCTAAACGCCAACGGAGTAAACTATGGCTTTGTTTTCATGGCTGCAAGATAAATTCTCGCGAAAATTCTTAAAAACGACTGCTAAAACGCAACTCAATGCGTTTTATTCGTTTCGACAAAAATATCCAAATATACCAAACGAGGAAGGGGAATTATACCACAGTTTCTTAATAAACCGTCCACTGAGCAATGATGAAGGACGGACTGAGGAGGTTGTCAATGTTCTCATGAGTGTGTCAAGGAAATTATCATACGATTCCAAATTCGCCCCTGCCCCATTGCGATTTCGACATATTGTTTGCACCCTAATGCTTTATGAATGGCTGAAAGTGCAAAAACCTGTTGGGGAGCGAAAAACTCATTTACAAAACTTTGATCTTATGACAGCTGAAATATTAGACCAGACTGTTCAGAAACCCGAGTTGGTTGTTGTGGTCTTTGGTAAAATTTTTGGTGAAATAGTCGGTGTTGTGAGCGAAATAATTCCCCCTGATCTATAACCAGACCTCAGAAACGTTCTTCAATAGTCTGGGAGTGCGTCCGTGGTATTACAGATTCATGATCTGGAATCACGGGACCGAGTAAAGTTTCTTTAATTCATCACCGAGGATGAAATTCTGTTCAGATGATGTAAAAATTGTCGCGAACTTGGATAGAAAATCATCTTGTGAAGTAAATGTTTGGCAAAACGGCAGATAAAGTAAATAAAGCACGTCCATCAAATGGGAAAAACTTACTCTATTTTTTTCTTTCTTTCGTCTTGATTTTGATTTTGATTTACTGATTTTCAATTTGTTTTCAACAGCAATATAAAATGCAACAAAAATGTGAAGACAATAGTAAGCATATGGCGAAAACTCTCTCAAATGAGGCATATCTTCATCTAACCATCTATTGATTATCGTTGTCCTTACATCTTCATCTGATAATGTGCTATTCAGAATTAATCTTAAGTTCTCCAGTTTACCCTCAGCATCTTCACGTACACAGAAATTGGTAGTAATCGTTTTCAATTCAGAAAGACCTGTTTCTAAATATTCTGCATTAATTTGGGGGAATTCTGGAAATTCATATTTTTCTTTGTGCTTTTCCCAATCACCTTGTTGGAAATCTAGGCTGTCTATGCAACGCTGAGAAATTTCTTGCTCAAAATCGTTCAATCCAGAATGCTTCCACCTATGAAAAGTCTCAGATTCGTTTGACAAATCTAAATGCATACCTCTACCGAACTCAGAGTTGACAGTTATTTGTATGTCAGGGCGAACAGCTTTTCCTTCCATTGGTACTTTGCGACCCGTACTTAATTCCGTGTATAAAAGTTCTAGGTGGCTGTGAGTCAAAAATGCCCCCATGTGTCTATGTGCGTTCAATTTTGAAATCAAAGCATCCGTAATCTCTAATTTTTTATCATCACTTCTGTATTTCAACTTATCATTTACGACTTCCATCAATAAAATTGGGGTTGTAACGAAAAAGTATCGGTGGCTTAATTCCAGACATTCGCTATAACTTAAGAGTTGTAGAACGGATTTGTCAAAAATTAGAGTGGGAGGCATATTCATATTTAAATTTCCGCGTCAATTATATTTAGGACTTACGCACTTCCTCTTAAAGTCTCCCTGGTAAGCGGCGGGAATGCCATAAGAAGAACCTTCATACCGTTGATTTTTTAGGAGGTTAAATCACTAAAATACTCTCACTGCAAGGCGTTTTTTGGGGAAATATATTGCTTTTTCACACAATTTACGTAAGTCCAGATTATGTTCCTCCATATAGTGTAGATTTCAAGGTTACTGCTAAAATAGGATTTGTTCATAAATGTAATGGAAATTTCATTTCGTCAATATGTCTTAGTAGAGATTGATTTTTGACCTCCAGTAATAACTCAGTAGTTAGACAGGGCTTATGTAGGCCCTGTCTACTTAACAGCAATTAATCCTGCCACCGATTTTGGAATTGGATGACCATTGCGTCAGGGGCACCGTGCTGTGCCAAAAAGTCCAAAAATGCTTGATAGAGCCGACGCGCCTCCGCTGTATCCGATTCAAACCGATTATTCATCTGTTCGGGATCGGAGGGTAGATGGAATAATTGCTCCGGTGCGCCTTGGTTCTCTAAAAGCAGGGACCATGTACCATCCGTGATACTTCCATGCGGACTTCCACCATCAGGACTCCATCCGCCGACCCAGGCACCGTGTGTAACGGCATACTCGCGTCCTGTGTCGGTATCTCCCATGATGACTGGAAGAAGGCTATGTCCTTCCACTTGTGCCCCGCGTTCCGCCCCGAATACATCAATGACGGTAGACGGGATATCGATAATACTCGCGAGTGCATCTGTATGACGTGGTGTCGCATCTGGGTGATAAACCATGAGTGGGATATGGATAACCTCTTCATACATGGTGAGATTCTTCGCAAGCAATCCGTGTTCACCCAATAGGAAACCGTGATCCGCCATGAAAATCACCATCGTGTTTTCCATCAAACCCATATAGTCAATTTTCCGCAAGAGTTGTCCGATCCAATTGTCAACCAGTGAGGCTTCTGCGCGGTAGAGGGCGTTGAGGCGTTCCGTCTCGCGTTCGTTCATCGGGTTGGGACCGTAGGGTGGATAGATCGGTTCGGGTCCATCGTAATCGCTTGCATCGAAACGCTTTAGATACCATTCAGGCGCATCCCACGGTTCGTGCGGATCGAAGGTATCGACCATCAGATAGAAATTTTCGTGTTCATGGTTCCGCTCCAACCAGTCGCAAGCCGTTTGCATAGTCTGTGCAACGTAAGTGTCAGCTTCTGTTTGTCGAAAATCCGCATTTCTGATGTGGTTGCCGAGTCCACCGGGTAACTTATTGGGGTGTGTTCGTGTGTACTCTCGATAGCGCAATGCTTCCTGCGATTCGTAATCGTACGGGTGTGTCTCTAAATGATCACCTTCTTGTCCACGAATCCACTTCCATCCCGTGAACCCACGATTGTAAAAGAAACCGTTGTTGATATGGTGCGGTGTATCCGCAATCATCATGCTAACGACCCCAGTGTTCGTTAAGTCATCAGCGATGACCGGCACATCTCGCTTCAAGGGCTCCCATCCCCTTCGACAGATGCTAACTTGCCCTGTCACGAGTTCACCTCGGATCGGGACAGTCGGAAAACCACAAACATACGCTTTGTCAAAAACGACACATTTTTCCGCGAAAGCATTCAGGGAGGGTGTGTATCCCTTTCCACCATAGATAGCGAGGTTATCGCGTCGAAATGTGTCTGAAATAATGTGGATAATATTCATATTATTTTTTCTCCTTGTTACGGCACACGGCGTATGCCTACTACTTTTAATCGAACTGGTGTTATCTTACATTATACACTCGTCTCGGTTTCTGATGTGTTCTTTTCACGGTTCGCCATTTGCACGACAGCTGGTAATAGCCCATAGATACCCCAAAAAGGAACCCCAATGGCATCGCCGTTTAGTAGGTTATTTACTGTAAAGTGCACCATCAATGAAATTTCTGCCGCCATTAATCCAATAACAATGGCACGATAAAAACCATCCTCTAATGTTTTGAGCGAACGAAAACCGTAGCGTAGGAAGGCAAGGTTCAGCCAAATCCATGCGCCTAATCCGACGATCCCCAATTCCGCCATAACTTGAAGGTATTCGCTGTGTGCGCCGAGTTGATACTGTGCTGTATAACTGCCAACGAGTGCCACATCCTCCTCATACAGCATCGCAAATGCACCATAACCCTTACCCAAAATAGGGCTTTCAGAGAACATCACGAATGCCTGTCCCCATCGTAGTAGACGCGCTCGGTTTGAGGCGTAACTGAGGTCCACCGCGGATGTAATGCGTTCAACAATAATATTGTAAATACCCGGTAGATTCAAGCACACCAGTAAGAGGAGGCATGTACCACCGATAAACAGAATTTTTTTATGTGTAACGCCTTTTCCGAGTTGCAGTAACATGAAACCGATCGCAACGATGACCGACAGCCAGACACCACGTGAAAAGCACATCAATAAGCCCACACCGAAACATAAGAACCACGTTGTCCATCGTACGCGGTCGTATCCGCTATTGTCAAAGAGGAGACGACTCAGGCAAACGAGGAAAAAGAGCGCAGTAAATGACCCGTAAACGGAGTAATTTGTAAACGGTGCGCTCCGATACGCACTTGTCCACTGCCATGCATCTATGTGGTAAATGAGAACAATGACTGTCCAGATGACAGCAACCGCGGCGGATGGAAAACTGGCAATAAAAAGCCGTTTCAAGGCGGTTCTATTTTGGATGACAGCATGTACTACCACACTAAACAGCATGTAGACTGTCGCGCGGAGTGCTCCTTTAAGTGTGCCGAAAAGATCTGGCGTATTGATTGCAGAAAGAAATGTAACAAAGATGTAAATACAGAGTGGCACGAGAAAAGGGAAGGTATTTTCGGGTTTATCCCTGTAGAAGGGAACTCCGGTTCCCGACCGGATCACCCGATCCAGTATACGTCGCACACAATAAACCGCAGCGAGCATACCTAAGAGGGGTTCTGTCGGTGTTTGAATTTCAAAGCGACCTGGGAGAATATAGCGAAATGAAAACGGCAGCGCAATCAACAGCAGATAGATCGCAAGGTCCATGCTGAGAAAGACGAAGGCACCGGTGACAACCAGCAAACTGAGGAGTGGGAGCGGCGTATCCGAATAACTCCCGATAATACAGCCGAGTATGAGACAGACAACAAATGGGAGAATTCGTTTGCCATGCTTTAAGGACATCGGTGAGATAGCCCTCGGTCTTTAGTCATCAGCCATCAGCAAGAGGCGTTTCTTAAGCGAAAACCTCTTAACCGATAGCCGACAGCCGATCGCCATTTAAAACCGCATTTTGACACCTAACCCGATTGCAGTGCCATCTAAAATCAGGTCGAGGGGTAGCGTGCCGGTTGTTTCCACTGTTTTGAGTATCCGTTTCACCTCAAAGTTGAGTGAAAAGTTATGGTCCCACTGAAACACTTCTGACCCGATGAAAACGTACCCAGTTGGACCTGAAGAACTATTATCAAAACTGATGCCTTGTTGTTCAATTAAATCGATTGCACTGCCGCTGAAACTTGCTCCCAAAAAACCGATACCACCGCCCAAGTAGATCGGGAGGTATTCGGACAGAAGGACTGGGCGATAGATAAACTGATACGAAATCGGGATGAGGGTGGTAGAGAGGTTTGCTGAAGTCGGCGGCGGCAGGTCGAGTTCCATCTGCCAATACCCAAGTTCTATACGTGAATCAAACTCAGTGCTATGTTGAAATACAACCGAAAACGTAGGTAACAGGGCACCGGGAATACGAGAGACTCCGACACTCTGGAGAATATCAGCCAAGCTCCCCAACTCCGGTTTGTATGAAAATAGGGACAGCTGAAATGACGGAAATTGCAAGTGTTCCGCTAAAAACTCTCGGACAGGGGAAGGTCGCAAGGGTTCTACATCGGTGGTATCTGCAAGTGTTAAGCAGGGAATTAACAGCAGAAGCAAGAAGCAAGCAAGTACCAAACGCATAAGTGATAAAGTCCTTATTCGACGGGTGCTATGGGCGGGTGACAACGATAGGCGGGTACTAAGACCCGCCTTTACGTTAATACAAAACACTTGGGCTGCACGCATTGGGTCAGAAGCGCGAAAACGGCTTCCACCCAATGAATGGTTTAAAACTAATGTGGATGGCTATGGGTGTGCAGGAACCAGAATAATTTCGACCCGGCGGTTCATAGCTCGACCTGCGGCCGTGTTCTGTGGCGCAACAGGATCGGTATGTGCTTTACCAACAGCCTCAATTCTACCGGCATCAATTCCTTTTGATTGTAGGTACTTTGCTGCGGAGTTTGCACGTGCCTGTGAGAGGTCCCAATTACTTCTGTAGCTGCCGCGCAATACTGGCATACCATCCGCGTGTCCAACAACCTTAACCTTTGCATCCGAGGCTTCCATGAGTTGTTCAGTGATACCATCAAGTATCTCTTGTGCCTTGCTGGATACACTGGTTTGACCGCTTCCGAAATTGATGGTAGCCAACAACGTCGGTGCTGCAGCGACCTCTTCTGCCACCATGGCTAATCCTTCTTCCAAAGCCATGACTTTAGACTCAAGCTGCTTTATCGCTTCATCTTGTGCCATATCGGCTTTTCCGCTGGCATCCAGTTGTTTTTGCAGTTTTGCATCTTCGCTTTTTGCAAGGTCCATCGCTTTTTGCCCTTGCATATCAATGGACTTCGTTAGGTCGGCACGGAGCTGCGCATCCTGCTCTTTGGCATTTTGCATAGCAGCAGCAATAGTATCAGCGTCTCCTTGCTGGGACGCGGCGATCGCCTCATCCTTCGCTTTGGAGATGTCTTCCATTAGATCTTTGCTCTGCTGATCGACTTTGCTGTCCAGCATTGTAATTTTGTTTGACATGTCTGTGTTCGCCTGCTCCATACTTGAGACATGTTCATTCTTCCACATTTCAAACTCTTCCTGATCCAACTTGCCGCAACTACTAACAACAAGGACAACTCCCAGAAGAGCGATGATTGTGAAAGCGGTTTTACTTATCATGGATTCCTCCTAAGTTTTTTACAACAATTTAGTGCGTTGCTTGCAAGCCGATATTAGGAAGCCGGCTCTCAAATTACGCCCAAAAGTCAACTTTCTATATGATATACGCTATTATTTTCAGCGGAATTCTTCTCAAACCCCAGCATGAGTGTATGCATGCAAACGGGACAGTTGATTTTCCGCACAGACAACGGTTTTTTTCAATGCCTGAAACTGCATCACGAACTTGCAATATGGGAAACCCGCAAACAATTTATTCCCACAGGTGCTTCTAAATATAAATTATACTACTTTTTTTCAAAAAAAGTCAAGAGTTTTTTTCGTAAGATACTAAAGCAGTTGAAGCGGGGCTTTAAAACATCCTTGATTTTTGATGTCAGATGCGTTAAAATTCAGTACCTATGTGTGTTGGAAACCTATATTGATAGGTATACCGAGTACACTGGGTCGATTTACTATGAACTGGAGAAGGTCGCTAACAAAATGGGACAGATAAGTATCATCTTAATTGCTGGACTCCTGTTTCTTTTTTCCTTTGAACCGCTGCAAACAAGTCTGAATATCAGTGACGCACAGGTGGTACTCTGGACAATTGTATTAACAGGTTTCCCTATTCTTATCACGTGTTTCGTGATATCTTATGTAGCGAAAGCCTTTCCTGCTCATAAAGAGGAAAGTCTGCCGACACTCTATCATCTACGCCGTTTCATGATTGTTTTTGAATGCCTCAGTTTAGCGGCGTACCTCTGCAATCTGTATTTGTTGAACCTGCCCTTGCTGATTGACAGATACTTTGCCTTCTTTCCAATGGCAAATCTACGTCAGACGCTCGCGTTACTTCCGCTGCTAATTGGACTCATCTGTATCCGACTCGCGTTTTATCGGGTGAATAAACTCCAGCCAGGGTATTATAGAGAGATTTTCAGTCTGCAATTCAAGTTTTTGCTTTTCCCGCTGCTACCGATGTTCGTTTACTTGGTGATAATGGATGCCGTTTCTTGGCTACCTTATTCTGCGAAGGTGTTCATCATAGCGCATCCTTACATTCTAATTGGGCTAATTCTGCCGGTAATTGTTTCCGTGTATATGCTTGCCCCTTTGTTGATGCAGTTTTTATGGAAAACAGAACGACTCGCCGTGGATTCGGTGCTGAAGGCGAAATTGGACCGATTGACGAAACAGAGTCGTATCAAATACCGGGAGATTGTCGTGTGGAAAACGGGTTCGCTGTTAATAGCGAACGCGGCTGTCGCGGGTGCTTTTCCGTGGAATCGCCGTATCTTTCTAACGGATGCACTTCTTGAGTATTTCACGGATGAAGAGGTTGAAACTGTCGTGGCTCACGAGCTTGGACATATCCGTTATCGGCACATTCCAACATATATGCTTTTTGCTTTTTTCTATCTTTTGAATTATCTTTTTTTCTACTTACTTGTTGAAGAACCTTTGATAGCACATTTTGGGGAATCACAATCCCTTTTGTCAGTCATATCGACACTGTGTTCACTGACCTTTCTAATTATATATTTCGTATTCATCTTCCGTTATTTATCAAGGCGTTGTGAACATCAGGCTGACCTGTATGCGGTTAGACTCACAGAAAAGCCAGAAGCGTTCAAAGCAGCTTTGACGAAACTGGCAATGCTGAATTCAGTACCCAGATCAATTCGGCGTTTCTTTGAAATCTTCAACACACATCCGTCCATCCACCGACGGATCGAATTCATCAACCAGTGGGTGGCGGCGAATTCTGCAGTTCAACGCTACAAAAATTATCTGTTTGAAGTCAAAGTTTTAATCGTCTTGCTATTGGTATTTGGTGTTCTCGCTGTGCTGCTGTTCCGTTAGGATAAGCAACAGATGGCTCAGTCAGACAAAGAAGTGCGATTCAAACTACTTCGGCATAAGAATTCTATCACGAATGCCTCAATCGGAAGTCGGAGGTTCTGCCTCTTCTTCAATCGCAAATTGTAACTTCTCTACCATTCGGTACAATGGCAATTCGTATTTTTCCTGAAGGCGACGTTTTTCATCAGCGATGTGGAACGCGACCAGCAACGGAACCCTTTGCTCGTCAAAGCCTTTTCTGAGATAGGATTCAACTAAACTTTTGACGGATTCAATCAGTTTGTTGATTGCTTCTGGTGTTAGGTCTTCAGTCGGTTTTATGGTATAAGGTGTGCCGAGTATAACAAAACGAATCGGCTTAAAATCCTGTTCTTGTTGTTCCATTATGTCGTATTGACCCCTTTCCTATGTCTTGGTGAACCGTATGAGATTGTAGTACCTATATAGCGAGTGCTTGACGCATTGTCTCAGTACAGGGTGTAACACCCGTCCATTTCTCAAAAGCGATAGCCCCCTGGTGTACTAACATCCCGATGCCGCCGAGGGTTTGACATCCACGCTCGGCGGCGGCTTGCATCAAAGGTGTTATCGGGGGCGTATACACGATATCGTAAACGATAGTATTCGGTTGAAGCCAGTCGGCAGAAACGAGCAGGGGTTGTGTCACGTCCATACTCGTCGTTGCCGTATTGACAAGGAGTGTGCTTTGACGAATAGCCAGTGGCAATCGTTCGTCTGCCAGCCCCATTCCTTGCATGGAAATACCTGTCTTTCGATCCATCTCTTCTGCTAAAGAAATCGCCTTTTCCACTGTACGGTTAGCGATTGTAATTGATGCTACGCCTCTGAGTGCGAACGCAACGACGACTGCCCTCGCAGCCCCTCCCGCGCCTAAGACAACAATATTCTTTCCTGCTGGTACAGACATGTCTCCGTTCTCTTCTAAGGCTTTTAAAACACCAGGAGCGTCTGTATTATCGCCATGTATATTTCCATCAACAAACGTCAGCGTATTCACAGCACCGATGAGTTCTGCTTCATGAGAGATTGATGTGAGATACGGGATAACTGCCTGTTTATGTGGAAGCGTCACGTTAATGCCAACGACATTCAGTGCTTTGAACCCATCGATCGCGTCCGCTAAATCATCGGGCCGGACATGAAAAGGGACATATACATAATCAAGACCTGCTTTGGTAAGCGCAGCATTGTGCATTTGTGGTGAGCGGCTATGTGCAATCGGATCACCAATAACGCCGACAATATGGGTGCGTCCGGTTAATATATGTCGTGTCTGCATTATTTTTTTTACAGTCTTCAGTTAACAGTTATCAGTTAAGAGATGGAAGAATGGAAAGATGGGTACCAATCTCCCAACCTTCCCGCCCACTGGCTACTGACGACTGACAACCGACAACCATTCTTCAACTTTCTGTTTTGCTGTTTCCATTTTCGGATAGCGAATTTCCCTATAACCTCGAACTTCCTCTACACATTCCAATGCGCGTAAGTGCTTTTCATACGTCTCTGGGTCAGTCGGTGCGAAAGTGTTAATCACGCGAGAAATATACCAGTCTCGAAATGCCTTTTCCTTGGCGTGCCACTCTGGGAGCCAGCGTCTTAGAAACTTCATCCGTTTCATCAGATGCAATTGCCAATTTCGTGTGTCAATATCGCCTTCAAAGTCAAGCCCCATCACCGTAAAATGCGGACGATTAAGGTGGACGTATTTAATTCTATCGCCATTTGCTGTGTCAACCTTATACAACGCCTTATCCCGCTGCAATTTTTCTTCGCTCGTTAGCAGGTGGGCGACGTAGACTTCGTCTTTAATCAACATCACCTTGTGAAGATAGCGGATGGTAGCTTTGGTTGCTCGATAATCGTGCACTTCTGCGTCGCGCGCGTGCACCTGTTTAATCTTTTCAACATACACCTGCGCGTAGTTGATATCCTCGAACTGAACCAAATCATAGATATAAAGTGCGAGTCTTCGGTGGATACTATCTGAATCAAGGTTGAGCGTTTCCACGGTACTTTCAACGAGTGTCGTATATTCTCGCGCTAAACGTTTTCCACGGCGTTTTTTTGCCAAAATTTGTTGCTTTGCGGCGAGCATCTCGGCGTAAGTTGTCAAGGGATACCTTTCAGAATCTGTGTCTACAGGAGATGCAGCCTGCTCCAATGCAAGGTGCCGTCCCACAGTGAACGCTTTCATGTTGGTATCCAAATCGGCATGCGGCACCATCTGTTTAAGTGCCAATTGGAGGGGTTCCAATTCAACGGGTATCAATTGTCGTTGGAAAGCGGTACCGAGGAGCATCATGTTTGCGTACAATTTGTTGCCGAACAATTGTTCAGAGACTGTAAATAGGTCGGTACCAAAATACGTATCAGCGTCGGTATACGTCTGAAGTGCTTGTTCAAGTGTTTTGGGATCGAAGTTGTCTTTTCCGATGAGCGTTGTTATCGTTTCGGTTTTTGCTGTATTTACCACAGCAGCGGTTCGATGTGGTGATGCAATGCGAAAGTGTGATTGTGCACTGATACCGCGGACCGCTTCCAAAATATCAAGACCTAATAGGAGGTCTGCCTTACCGTATGGAATCATTGGTGAGGCGTGCGCACCCGGTTGCGTATATGCGATATGTGTATAGACCCCGCCGTTGCGAATCGCCAATCCTTTCCTGTCACAGAACGTCACATCGTAGCCTTGAAGATACCCTGCAACAACAAGGACTTTTGAGATTGTTCCAATCCCCATACCCCCAACACCTGCGGCGTACATGTTCCAACTTCGCTCAAACGTCGGTAATGGTGGGGGTGGTAAAGATTCGTCGCTCAGGAGTGCACGACTGCCAGATTCTATCATTTGCTTTTGAGGGGGATGTTTACGTGTGACAATAACCTCTTCAAAAGCTGGACATGCGTATTTTATGCGAGCGCAAGCACCATCAGTGACGCAATTTGATTGATCAATAGCAATTTTTTCGCCATAATCGGTATCAACTATTTTTAGACCGGGACATCCTGTGGCTGTAGTACATTCTCGACAAAACTCACAGACCTCAGCGGTTATGTTGATATGTTTTTCATATTTAAGAAAACCGTCTTTGGCGACTGTTTTTTGTTCTTCGCGACGGATCCGACGATGATAGGTAATCGCGCACTCTTTATCGGCAATAACAATTTTGACTCCGGATTTAAGAATCGTTTTCTCCAAGTATTTTTTGTAATTTACCCTATCTTCTGGGTTGGTGCGCACGATTTCTATGTCGGAATTCCCCGTGAGTCCCTGTGCCACTTGCTCAATATCTTGTGCGAACGTCGGGTTGCCAAGGATGTCAAGTTCGTCGGCAGGCGTTGGTTGATGCCCTGTCATTGCAGTCGTCTGGTTATCTAAAATAATATAGGCAATGTCTTGGTTATTTTTGATTGAATCCGAAATCGCTGCCATTCCACCGTGAAAAAAGGTTGAATCACCCATGAAAACGACCTGTTTGTTTTTGATAAACGGGTCAATGCCAGCCCCTGCACCGCCTCCTAACGCCATCGCAGAAAGGTTATGCATTAAACGAGGAAACGGTTCATATTTAAGCATTGAATAGCAGCCGATATCTCCGTGAAAGACGAGATCAACGGGTCCTGAATCATGATGTTTCTTCATATAATCTGCGTCCATGAATTGCTCTGTGATTTCAAGGAAGACGCTCGAAGAGTCGCGGTGCGGACAGCCCGGACAAAAAGTAGGTGTGCGTTGTGGAATATCGATTTGCTGTTCGGATACCTGTTTTTGGAGTGTTTCTTCATGTACGAGGTGTTCCAGATCGATTTTGGGGGTGTGATAGCTTGTTGTGTTTACCGTAGATTTATCTTCTGTGCCAAGGAGGTGTTTGAGAAGGGGGATAAGTTTTTGAATCAGAATGGAGGCATCTAAGCCAGAAGTTACAGGAATTCCTGCCATGCCCTCAGGGAATTGTTTTCCCCACACATTTACGTATTGCTTCAGGTCTCCACTTTGGTATCCGTTAGTAATGAATGCTTTTATTTCGTTCTCTAAAAGTGGGCGTTTTTCCTCAACAACGTAGATCTCCTCAACCTGTGCAGCGAACTCTCTGATTATATCTTTATCAATCGGATGCGTCATACCGAGTTTGAGAATGGGAATTTCGCCGTCTAACCGCAATTCTCCGAGGGCGTGGCGGAGGCAGCTATAAGCTAAACCTGCACTGACAAATCCGAGGCGATGCTTCTTTTTTCCTGAAATTTCTCCCGTGAACTGAATTGTGTTGAGTCCGAGATCCCGCGCTGTCTCAAGTGCCGTGGGCATCCGTTCCCGCAACGTCTCCACTTCAATCTGGGCAGTGTGCGGCGGGAGAATAACCCGTTTATCTGCATCGATGAGTTGGGTATCCAAGTTGATTTGCTTCAGGTCGCTAATTTCGGGATAAATATTCGGATGGAGTTCAACATTGCCACCACCACTTGCTTGATTTTCGGTGGTTAAATAACAGACATAGAGATTCGCCGCCGCGGAGATTTTGAAGGCGGCGTTAATCCAGTCTTTGAGGTCCTGGAATGTTCCGGGTTCAATAAGGGGTGTTTGGACGTGCCGTGCCAAAAATCGGGAATCAGCAGGCACCTGCGTGCTGTGAGACCATGTGTCGTCCCCGACGACGACAACAGCACCACCTGTTGTTCCCGCAAGGTTACTAATCGCCAGGGCATCAGAGGCAACATGAAAGCCGACGCTTTTCATAAACGCAATTGCACGGACATCAGCCATCTGTGAACCGTTGAGCCGCGCGATACTTAATGCCTCGTTGTTGGCTATCTGCGCGACGATGCCATTGGTTTTCAACAACTCGGCATTGCGTTGGAGAATGTCGAATACTTCAGCGATTGGGGAACCCGGATAACCTGTGAGGAGGCTGACACCACTCTCTAAGGCACCTTTAACTAATAACTCGCATCCAGTATAGACATGCGTTCCGCTGGCTTGTGTAAACCTTTCGTCCATTTTTTTATGGCTGTCGGCTGTCGGCTATCGGTTATCAGTTAAAGAGGGATCTGGTTAAACGAGAGCCTCTTAACTGACAACCGACAACTGACAACTGACAACTATTCCCCCTATTTTTCAGACAATAGTTCTCGGGCATGTGCAAGCCCTATTTCGGTTTCTTCGCCGCCATGCATTCGGGAGATTTCGTTAACTTGCTCTTCTGCTGTTAGCGGTTTTGCTGTAATCAGCGTCCGCGCATCAACTACCTTCTTTTCGACCCGAAAATGCCTATCTGCAAAACGGGCGATCTGTGGAAGGTGTGTAATACAGATAACCTGAGAAAATGCTGATAGTTCCTTCAACTTTTCGCCAACTACGTCTGCGACCTTGCCGCCGATACCGCTGTCAATTTCGTCAAAGAGCAGTGTTGGAATCTCATCAGCTTGAACGAGGACTGTCTTTAACGCGAGCATGATACGCGAGATTTCACCGCCTGATGCGATCCTCGCAATCGGACGCGCTTCAGAACCGACATTCGGCGCAATTAAGAATTCTACATCGTCCATCCCATCGGCGCGGAAAGCATAGCCTTTCCCATCTATTTGAAACGGGCCACGTTCATCGGGTATATGTTGAACGGATGCTTGGAATTCCGCTTTGTCCATGCCGAGTGTGCGTAATTCCTTTTCGATCCGTTCTGAGAGGTGCTTGGCAACATGTTGTCGTTTTGCTGAAAGTGTGGTGCATAGCTCCTGCGCTTCTTGAATCGTCTGGTCGATCTCTGTCTGAAGCAAATCTTGTTTCTCTCTACCGAGTTGTAACGTCTCTAATTTTTTTTCTGCTTCGGCGTGGTAAGCCAATATCTCTGGAATCGAGTTACCATAACGTCGTTTGAGTTTTGCAATCAATGCCAACCGATCGGTAACTTCGTCCAACCGTATTGCGTTAGATTCCACCGTTTCTGCGTAGTAGCGGACCTGTGAAGCGATGTCCTCCAGTTCATAGAGCGATGATTCCAATCGATCTCCTAAGTCCGAGAGGCTATTATCGGTTTCGGACAATTTTATAAGTTCCTTCGCAGCACTTTTCACGCGTTCAAGGGGACTACCAGAACTTCCTATCCCGGAACTCTCGCCATCTAATAGTTGATACACAAGGTTTGCCGACTTCTGCAACGCCTCTGCGTTCTTAAGGATACGCGCCTCATCCGCCAAAGTTTCGTCCTCACCTTCCTCTAAACTTGCCGCAGTAAGTTCTTTAATCTCAAATTCGAGGAGTTCCTTTTCTCGTTCTGATGCTTTCAAGGTCTCCGCGAGGGATGCTGCTTCTTGTTGAAAGGCTCGTAACTGTGCATAGATTTTGCCAATGTGTCGTTGTGCTTCACTGTTGCCGCCGAAATCATCTAAGAGTTTAAGATGCGTTTGGGTTCTAAAGAGCGATTGATGTTCATGTTGACCGTGGATGTCTACAAGTAATGTGCCAAGGGCTTGCAGCTGCTTCAAATTCACCAAACGTCCATTAACTTGGCAGCGACTCCTGCCGCTCGATGTGATCCTCCTGGAGAGAATCACTATGTCCGATGGGTCTAATGTATCGCTAAAAGAATCTTTGAGTGTGGGATCAGCAGTTTCGTCATAGGTTGTGTGCCAGATCGGGTGTTCATCGTCAGGGGCAACGCTCGCCTCCACCGCCGCGAAATCGGCACCTTCACGGACAATATCAGCAGAGGTCCTTTCACCTAATACCAATCCGATTGACTTGAGGATAACTGACTTACCAGCACCCGTCTCACCGGTGAAGATGTTCAGACCCGGGGATAGTTCCAAATCAAGTTCATCTATGAGGGCAATGTTGCGGATAGAGAGTGTTTCTATCATTATAGTTATCAGTTTTCGGTTATCAGTTTTCAGTTAAAGAGATGCGAGAATCTTAAACCTCTTGTAGCTGATTGCTGACGGCTGATAGCCATTCCCTATGTACGTTTAATTCCTTCACCTAACATTAGTTTTTCGCGCAGTGCTTTGTAGTAACTGTGGTGCTGCGAGCGAATGAGTTGAAGCGTTCGTTTTGCCTTTTTCACTCTGATGACTGCCCCTGCAGTGAGGCTGTGTGTCTCGCGTTGACCATCCACAAAAACGTCTACACTCTGATATGCAGCACGCATTTTGACGGTTATTTCTGCGGCACCATCGGCGACGAAAGGGCGTACTGTCAAACTATGTGGCGCGATAGGTGTCAACAGAATTGCCTCCAATTGCGGTGCGACGATAGTACCCGCACAAGAGAGTGAATATCCAGTTGACCCGCTCGGCGTGGCAATGATGAGTCCATCGGCGTTGTAGGGTATAAAGAGTTCCCCATCAACATAAGCATCTAATTCGATGAGATGTGTGTAGTGCCGAATGACAACATCATTGAGTGCAAAAGCCCGAAACGGTTGTGAATCTGGGTTCGCTTGGGCTTGGCTGTTCACAACAACCTCTAACATCATCCGATGTTCTATTCGATAAGCACCTGTCAAAAGCGCGTTCAAAGTCGGATAGAGTTCATCAAGTGATGCGTCTGTCAAAAATCCGAGTGTCCCGATATTAATCGCAAGGATAGGCACATTTTCAATTTTCGGTGTATGGGCTGCGCTTAGCAGGGTGCCATCTCCGCCAAGGACGAGAAGCACATCTGCCTGTTCTACGACGTCTGTTTTGGTGATGCCGGTTTGAGGTTGTTCTAATGCGACTGCTTGTTCTTCTGACAAGAGTGGAACGATATCTTGTTCCTTCAACCATAAGGACACACCTGCGACGACATCCGCCGCGTTTGGTTTGGTCGTATTGACAAATAAACCGACGTTTTTTATTTTTTTCATCTAATTCTCTAAACGCGTAAATAAGTAAATAACACCACAACCGACAAGGAAAACCGCCGTAGTCATAAGTAGATTCATATCGAGGTGCGGTAAGATGTGAGCGGTATCTATCCGTTCGCCATCTACCATTGTAAACTCGCGAAAGGGCCATAATCCGTAAAGCGAACCCACCATCAAGCCAATAAGAAAGGTGATTGTCAGGTTGCGGTAATGTCCCAGTAGATAGTTGAGCAACCGTGTAAATGCTAAGAGCCCGAACAAGCAGCCGACTGTTGTAAAACTGATGATGAGTAGACTTCCGAGCAATGACTGCTCGAAAATACCTTTGAACAATCCCGGAACGCTCTCTAACGCTGTATTTATCGCTGTCAAGAGCGGGAAATAGACACCAAGGGCAAGCATAAGAAATGAACCGCTGATGCCGGGCAGAATCATCGCTGAAATCGCTAACGCACCGCTTCCGAAAAAGAGCATGAGTTCCCAATACGTTGGCAGTGCAGTTACGCGTTCGGAAACACTGCTGTTCACCGTTGCCTCAGTCCCAGATTTATACGCAACCCGATCTAACTGTTTTTCGGTCGTACCGATAGATAGGCTTAATATCAATGCAATCGCAATCAGTAGCACGAACAATTCTTTCCAACCGAACGCTTTTAGCATGCGTATCGGTATCAGGATAGATATCAGAATTAATCCGCTAAAGAAGCCGTAAGTTGCATCATGGTGATCGTTCAGCAAGTAGACAATCAGTTTTGACGTGAGCAATACGGCGGCTATCGCACCGGTGCCTAACAGTGTTAGAAAGCCGAAGTCAATTCGATGCAATTCCGCCCGTGCTGCTGCCAGTGCGTTTTTTCTTAATGTTGCGACTCTTAATAATTTTTTTACCGTTGAAAGTCCGATATTCCGTAATGCGCTGATGAGTCGTTCGTAGATGCCTAAAACGAGAGCGAGGGTTCCACCACTCATGCCGGGGATAATGTTGGCGATGCCTATCAGAAATCCGTTAACAAAAAGCCGGAGTGAATGCATGTACTCCTCATAAACTACGCAGTAGCAATCTTGTAAAGAGCCATATCTCCCGAAGCGGTTTTATATGGCTGATCTCATCGCCGTACCGGGTCTGAATCGGCAAACTTTCGATTTGAAATCCGAGTCGTGCTGCTTTTATCAGGAGTTCAGATTCTGTTTCATAACGTTCAGTTTCTAAATCAACCTGTCGTAAGACCTCAGCGCGAATGAGTCGATACCCCGATTGGAAATCTGGCACGTGTTGCCCACATAACTTCGATCCGACATAAGAAATTAAGCAGTTATTAACCCGTCTATGGAGCGGCATGGATGTCCGCAAATCCTGCGTGTCTCTTGCCCCGATAAGTATATCGGGCTGTGTATTGTCAAAGCGTTCCAAAAACCGTGGTATATCCGCGGGCTGATGTTGCCCATCGCTATCCATCGTGAAAACCAACTCGTACCCGCGCGCAAGGGCATGAGCGAACCCTTTTCGTAAGGCGTTCCCTTTGCCACGATTTGTCGGGTTTTTTAAACAGATTGCCCTACAAGCAGCTGCGATCTCTGCTGTTTCATCCGATGAACCGTCGTCAATGACAATAATTTCATTGATAAACGCAGATGTTTCCTGAATTATCTCTCCGATTGTTTTAGATTCATTGTAAGCCGGTAGCAGCAGACATACTTTCATATTTTTCTATTATTATACTACAAAAGCGATTTTCTGTCAAACGATTATGTGTTCCTAATTTCCACTTGAAATCTATTGCAAGTTTGTGTATAATACTTCACATAAATTGACGAATTAGGGAACTAACACACGGATGCGAGACATCAAACCAACACACAAACCGATAAGAACGTTTTACGCGGAACTCAAACAATACGAAAGTCTCGGTGCGACGAATGAAACCGAAGTCCGACTCGCCTTTGCAACCCTCTTCCAACACTACGCCCGGCAAAATAATCTGACGCTTATCTGTGAAAAATCGCTCCGAACCCCGCAAAATAGGACGATTTATGTCGATGGTATGCTTACAGATAACGACTTCGGCTTACCGCGCGGCTACTGGGAAGCGAAAGACCTCCACGACAATCTCACAACTGCTGTCAGACAGAAATTTGACGCCGGCTATCCGCAGGATAATATACTCTTCACAACCCAAGAGCACGCCGTCCTCTATCAAGATGGGCAGGAGGTCATGGCGGTAGACATCACCGACCCAGACGCGTTCATCCGCGCCCTTCACACTTTCTTCAGTTACGAACAAGCGGATATTGCCAATTGGGAACGCGCCGTTGTTGAATTCAAGGACAAAGTGCCAGCACTCGGACAACGCGCCGCAGCACTCATCCAAAATGAAGAGGATACCAACGCACGGTTTCAGGAGGCGTTTACGGGTTTTCACCGCCATTGTCAAGAGGCGATTAATCCGAATCTCTCAAAATCTGCTGTGGAGGAGATGCTCATCCAACATCTCTTAACGGAGCGGATTTTCCGTACCGTCTTTGACAATCCCGATTTTACACGCCGAAATATCATCGCACGTGAAATTGAAAATGTGATTGATGCCCTCACGTGGCAGGCTTATAACCGTTCCGAGTTTCTTCGAGAACTCAATCCGTTCTATAGTGCGATTGATCGCGCTGCGGCAACCTTTATCGACTTTTCGCAGAAACAACACTTCCTCAATACCGTATACGAGCAGTTTTTTCAAGGGTTTTCTGTCAAGGTTGCGGATACACACGGCATTGTCTATACGCCCCAGCCGATTGTCAATTTCATGGTAAAGAGCATTTCGCATCTGCTTGAAACCGAGTTTGGACGTTCACTTTCGGATACAGGGGTTCATCTCGTCGATCCATTCGTCGGCACCGGCAACTTCATTGTGCGGTTGATACAAGAAATCAGCAAAACTGCACTCAAATCGAAATATAGCGATGAACTCCATTGCAATGAGGTGTTGCTGATGCCGTATTACATCGCGAGTATGAACATTGAGCATGAGTTTTACGTTGCCACAAAACAGTATCAGCCTTTCGATAATCTCTGTCTTGTGGATACGTTCGATTTGACCACAGAACGTCAGTTATCCATGTTCGCACCAGAGAACACCCGTCGGGTTGAAAAACAGAAGCAGACGGAGATGTTCGTCGTGATCGGAAATCCACCCTACAATGCGCGCCAGATGGATGAAAACGATGCCAACCGGAATCGGAAGTACCCTGAGCTGGATAGACAGATTCAGGAGACGTATGCGCAAGCCTCCACTGCGACGAACAAAACTTCACTCTACGATCCCTATGTCAAAGCAATTTTCTGGGCATTGGATCGGATTGAAGGCGAGGGGATTGTTGCGTTTGTGACGAACCATAACTTTATTACCGGTCAAGCGTTTGATGGGATGCGGAAACACTTGTCCGCCGCGTGTGATGCGATCTATCTGCTGGATTTAGGAGGCAATGTCCGTAAAGGGCATCCCGGGGATGCCAATGTCTTCGACATTCAGGTGGGGGTCAGCATTAACCTGTTTGTGAAAAAGCTTCAGCATAGAGGCGAAGTTGCAAAGCCTGCGCGTATTTTTTACAACGATGAGACCGCTGAGATGAACAAGGAGACAACGTTTGAATTTCTGGACACCTCTGAACACGTCGGCAATGTCAATTGGCAAACGATTCAACCCGATGCGCGACATACATGGCTCACTGAGGGATTGCGTGAGGATTTTGAGACCTTCATACCGATGGGAAGTAAGCAAGCGAAAGCAGCGAAAGGTGAGGTTTCAGGTGTAATTTTCCACCAATTCAGCAGCGGGGTAAAAACGAACCGCGATGCATGGGCAATTAATTTTGATCGCGATACACTCACGAAAAACGTTCAGCGAATGATAGAATTCTATAATTCCCAAGTATTTAAGTGGCAAGGTGTGGTGGACAAATCAAGCACAGATGTTGATGATTTTGTGACGTATGACGACGCAAAAATTAGTTGGAGTCGCGACTTAAAGGCAAAACTGCGGACGAGTAGAATCGCTGAATGCCATGAACACAAAGTAAGAACTTGTCTCTACCGTCCATTTTCAAAAAGAAAAATTTTCTTTGACAGAATCCTGAATGATGTTGTATATGTGTTCCCATCCATCTTTCCTACACCTGAAACCGAAGCAGAGAATAAAGTAATTTCTGTTAATGTGTCACGAGAAAAACCTTTTACCTGTCTTATAACTGATTGTATTTCTGAACATATTATGACAGGTGGTTTTGGTTCAGCCGGACAATACTTCCCCTTTTACATCTACGATGAAGATGGCACAAACCGACGCGAGAACATCACCGATTGGGCATTGACACAGTTCCGAGAACATTACCGAGACGAGAATATTACCAAGTGGGACATTTTCCATTATGTCTATGCGTTGCTGCATCATCCCGTGTATCGTGAACGGTATCAGGCGAACCTCAAGCGGGATCTGCCGCATATCCCGTTTGTAACGGCGTTCTGGGAATTTGTCAAAGCTGGTCAGCGATTATCGGAAGTCCATGTCCATTATGAAGACCAGCCGAAATATAAACTTGATATGGTCGAGACTGAGGGGATGGCATTGGAGTGGCGTGTCGCGCAGATGAAATTCTCCAAAGACAAAACGCGGATAAAATACAATGATTTCTTGACATTAGAGGGTATCCCTGCGGAAGTGTTTCAGTATCGGTTAGGGAACCGCTCAGCGTTGGAGTGGGTCGTCGATCAGTATCGCCTCAAAACGGATAGACGGAGCGGTATTGAGAACGATCCGAATCGTGCGGATGATGAAGAATATATTGTGGATTTGATTCAAAAAGTCATCAGCGTGAGCTTAGAGACGGTGGAGATTGTTGATCGGTTGTTAGGATTGAATATTGGTGGGGAGGAATCATAGTATTTATGAAAAGAGAGTTTGTAGCAATTGCGTTAATGTTAGGTGTAATATTTGCAGGGGAATTGACGGTGTTATCCGAGCAGAATTCGCCGGGATCTGCAACCTCGCAAACGCAAGCTCCGAAGGATGTATCAAAAGGAAAAGCATCGCCGCAAACCCCGCAGGATCCTGTTAATCAGCAAACACAATCTCCAAATGATACAACAGGAGAAAATTCACCCCCTGGTATCAATATATTTGGTATTCATATCGAGCTTAAGATCACATTGGGCACACTCCTTATTGTTATTCTTATGTTACTTGCCTTTATTGTCGGAGGTAAAACACGATCCAAAAAACCTCCGGAGTTGACAACAATTGAAGTAATAAGTAAACCCGAGAATGCTGGTATTGAAGTAATAAGTAAACCCGAGAATGCTGGTATTGAAGTAATAAGTAAACCCG
>CAZGAW010000008.1:57316-66228 GCA_964523645.1 uncultured bacterium
AGAATGCTAATGAGGTTGAAGAGTACATCAGAGCAATTGAGCGGAACCCTAAAGCCACTCTTGTAGAAAAAGCTATAGCCGAGGCGTATGTGTTGCAAAGGAGCGGAAAAATTGAGGAGACGATTGAGAAGTGGCGTTCCATTGCCAATATAGCGGAAGGACACGATAAAGCCCTCGCAGTTCGAGCTTGGGCATCAGTAGGTTTTCTCTATATCAATGAACGTATGGGAAAAGAAGCTCTTAGTGCTTTGGACAAGGCACTGAACCTAAAACCGGACTCCGCTGAAGTTTACAATGGTAGAGGCATAGCAGAGCTCCTACTTGAGAATTATCACAATGCCCTTGCTGACTGTGACGAGGCAATTCGACTGAAACCTGATTATGCCGAAACTTACAATACCCGTGCACTGATAAAACAATTGCTTGAAAGGTATCAGGATGCCCTTGCCGACTGCGATGAGGCAATTCGACTGAAACCTGATTATGTCGAGGCTTATAATAACCGTGCACTGGTAAAACAATTTCTTGAAAGGTATCAGGCTGCGCTTGCCGATTGTGAAGAAGCCATTCGACTGAAGCCAGATGATGCCGAAGCCTACAATACCCGCGGCGGTGTAAAGCTGTCCCTTAAGAGATATCAAGATGCTATAGCGGATTATAGCAAAGCGATTGAATTAAAATCTGATTATGATAGTCCCTATGGTAACCGTGGTACAGCTAAGATGTTCCTTGGGGACTATATGGATGCGATTGCTGACCTTAACAAAGCCATTCAACTGGAACCCGACAACGCTGGTTTTTATAAAACTCGAGGATTAACAAAAAATTCCCTTGGGGAATATCAAGACGCGCTTGCTGATTTTAACGAAGCCCTCCGCTTGGAGCCAGATGATGCCCAGATCTATAACAATCGCGGTATCGCACACAAAGACGCTAACAACCATGAAGATGCCATCAATGATTTTAATAAAGCGATTGCGTTGGAACCTGGCTATGCTGGGGCCTATAATAATCGAGGAAACACAAATAAAGCTGCTGGCAATCATGAAAATGCGCTTGCTGATTTCAACAAGGCGATTGAGTTGGAACCTGACTATGCTGGGGCCTATAATAATCGGGGAAATGTAAATACAATTCTCGGCAAATATGAAAACGCTATCACTGACTTCAATAAGGCGATTGAATTGGAGCCAGATGATGCCGGGGCCTATAATAACCGCGGGGACACAAACCGAAATCTTGGCAATTACGAAGCCTCCATTGCTGACTGTAATAAAGCAATTGAATTGGATCCAGATTACGCCGGGGCCTATAATAATCGTGGAAACACAAATCGTGATCTTGGCAACTACGAAGCCTCCATTGCTGACTGTAATAAAGCAATTGAATTGAAGCCAGATTACGCCGACGCTTACAGCAACCGAGGAGTTACGAAGAGTTTATTTAACAAACCTGATGAAGCTCTTATAGATTTTGATGAAGCTATCCGCCTAAACCCAGATTATACTGATGCCTATAACAATCGAGGTACCACAAATCTAATTCTTGGCAAATATGAGAGGGCCATTGCTGATTTCAATAAAGCGATTGAGTTAGAACCGAATGATGCCGGAAACTACAACAATCGTGGAAATGCGAACACAGGTGCGAGAAACTATCAAGATGCTATTGACGACTATAATAAAGCCATTAAGTTAGACCCGAATTATACTGGAGCATATAGAGCTCTAGGAGGTCTACAGTTCTATCTTGGACAATATGAAGAGGCTATTGCCACCTATGAAGAAGTAATTCGCCTAGATCCAAATGATGTCAAAGCTTACAATGACCGAGGGAAAGTTAAGATGGCGGCTTGCGGACCTGAAAGTGCCATTGAGGATTATAGCACTGCACTCCGTCTTGATCCGAATTACGCCCCTGCTTACCAAAACCGAGCAACTGCCAAACTGTTCAACAACCAATCTGATGAAGCACTTCTTGACCTAAATGAAGTTATTCGGATCAAACCTGATTCTGCAAATGCTTTCGTATTGAGAGGAGTAATAAAGACTCTTTTGTTGCGGACGGGTGAAGCAATATCGGATTACCAAACTGTGTTAGAACTGGCAGAACAGCAAGGGGACATTGCTCTCAAAATTTTCATGGAGGAAACGCTTCAAGAACTCAAAATTCAACACGACAAACTGATGAAACATAATAAACAGAGATAGGAGTAAACAATGTTAACGTCTGAGTTGATGGAGAACCATCTTGTGCTGACAGATGTAGTGCCGAGTATGCCCCAATTGTTAGATAACTCTCAACCGCTACAAACGCGCGCATCCGAACCAGCTGTACCCCCGCCCTATCCCGAAACTGCTTACCAATGGTTAGTGGAGACCTTAGACGGATTAATCGATTTCGGACAACGGCACGGGCATTACGGTGTTATCAACTTGAATGATAGTGAGTATGAGTGGTTGATGGATGATGTATTATGGGAATTAATCTGTTCCGTTGGTGAGAATGAAAGCCATCCCTTGAAACCGCTGACGACCTTTATTATTCGGCTCATTGCCAACTATGAGGATAAATACGTCCCGAAACTGACAGAATTGTTTCCAGAATTGGCAGAGGAAGCACCGATTGAAACAACAAACAAAAACAGCAACCCACCACCCTACGCCTCAGAACTGAGCGATAATGAACTTGCTGCGCACGGATTCTTCTCGATCGGTTGTCTCCTCTGGGAAGGCGGGAAGTCAGAAAAAGCACTCTCTGCTTACGACACGGCAATTCGGTTGCAACCAGATTATGCCGAAGTTTACAACAATCGAGGCAATATCAAAAGTGGATTAGACTCTCATGCTGCTGCCCTTGACGATTACGATGAGGCGATCCGTCTCAATCCAAATTTCATGAATGCTTACGTCAATCGCGGCGTAGTAAAGTTAGGTCTGAACGACATTGACGAGGCGAGGTCAAATCTCCAGACTGCTTTGGTATTAGCAGAACAGCAAGGGAACCCTGATTTCAAAGCACTCGTTGAAGAATGGCTACAACAACTTGATCAGATGGGCTCAAAGCAGCGTAACAAGAAAGCACGCCGAGGCGGACAGTGGAAGGGAAAAGTTAAGATAGCCGAAGACTTCGATGAACTCCCTGAATCTTTTATGGAGGTTTTTCGGGAGGATAACGAATAAATCCGCTATTGGATCCTACGGTTCTGCTAACTATACACATATCGCCCCGCTGGGGCTAAAGAGGTGGGGACCTCGCTTTTCTATAGACATTCCGCCCCGCTGGGGCTTGTTCCTTAGTTTGGCACGCGTTTCTACAGATGCTGCAGAAACACCGTTTTTGCTTGGGCGTTTCTTGTAAGCAAAACCCCCTACGGGACTCAAGACGCTTTTCAGAAGATGTGCGTTTGTTTACGCGAGAATAGTGGCATTTGAAAATCCCTCCCACAACAGTTTTTAAGAAAGTCAAGAGTCGGGAATCGGAATTCCCTCCTACAAAAAATCAGTCGGTTCCATCAGCACTCTCGTAGGTTGGGTAGAACGGATAATAATAGGAGATCCTCACTTCAAGAAAAATACATCGGCTGCCCATGCACCTACCATTGCAAAGAGATAGAGTGAAACCCAACACTCCCCGCTGACGCTTGCAAACATCTTGACATACAAAGTTGGGTTTCGCTATAGTTTTGATATAACATAGCGGTACGAACGTTGAGATGTATCTGAGGTGTGGGTATCACCTTTCTCGGTGCCGCTCTACCCACGGGGAACACCCCAGCAAAAACACCCACATGTGAGATCAGCGGTTATGAAGCGTTCGGAACCCCTTTACTGCCTTCATTGTCCCGCAACCTACACACTAAATTGACACCTATGGTACGGTTACAAACCAGACTTACCTTGATTGGAAGCAGGAACAGAAAGAAATTTATATTTTTTCCCATACGTGATATACTAACGAAAACTCACATTTCACAAGGTCAAAACGTATATGAACTTTCCAACACTGTCAGCGTCGAAACGTATAGAGATGCTCCAGCCCCCGTCAGGACAGGTGCGCATGGTACTTGACACTGACACCTATAACGAAATTGACGACCAGTTTGCAGTCGTCCACGCACTCCTTTCACCCGAACACCTCAACGTCGAGGCACTCTACGCCGTCCCTTTCCATAACAACCGCTCAAACAGTCCCGAAGACGGCATGGAGAAAAGCTACGCTGAAATCCTGAGGTTATTGGATTTCCTCGATGTTCCTGCCGACAATTTCGCCTATCGCGGTGCCAGCGCATTTCTGCCTGATAGAGAGACCGCTGTACCGAGCGATGCTGCGACCGATATGATCCAACGCGCAATGGCATCAACGACTGAAGATCCCCTTTACGTCGTTGCTGTTGGCGCAATAACAAACGTCGCCTCCGCTATCCTCATGGAACCTGAAATCATCAAGCGCATCGTCGTTATCTGGCTGGGCGGTAATCCGTTATACTGGCCCCACACCCGCGAATTCAACCTTATGCAGGATCTTCAGAGCGCGCAAGTGGTTTTGGACTGCGGTGTGCCGTTCGTTTGGCTACCGGCACGCGGGGTTGTCTCACATCTGCACACGACGGTCGCTGAGATGGAACGCTATGTGCAGGGTAGAGGCAAAGTCGGGGATTACCTTGTAGAGATCTTTAAAGATTACGCAAGTGACCACTTCGCTTGGTCAAAGGTGATATGGGATATATCCGCAACGGCATACCTTGTGAACCCGGCGTGGGTGCCGACGGAAATTGTCCACAGTCCTATCTTGACAGAGGGCGCGACGTGGAGTTTCGATAACAGTCGTCATCTCATGCGTGTCGCATCGAGTGTGGACCGGGACGCAATTTTCCGGGACCTGTTTGTGAAATTACAGGAGCATACCGCCTAAGGTGAGGCATTTTGGAGAAGATTCGGTGCGGCGTTTTTGCTGGGATATTTCCCCGCGAAACCGCACCTACCGGGCCCGGGGTGGCTTTACGGGAGTGGGACGTTCCATTCGTCAGCGCAGATAACTTCAAGTTGATCGTGGGGTTTAAAGTAATCGGTTGGATGGTGGTCTTCACCCATGTCGCCGAACAGTCTACGACGACGCGGTGTCATCCGTGCAAGCGCGTCCGCGGGAAGTTTGTCATAGTCATAAGGTCTGCTCCACATCTGCCCGTAACGGAAGGTCACACTTTTACGGATGCGTTCAGTTCGGTTCGGACCGACACCGTGCCATAATGCCCACGGGAAGATAACGGCATCTCCGGCTTCCGCGATGACCTGAATTGCACCGTCCGGGTACTCGCCTTTTTTAAACCCGTTTTCAGGAAAATCGATTTTGTGGCTGCCCGGCACACACATGAAATTCCCCTGATTCGGTTCCGTGAGATCTGTTAAGAAAAATTGGATTTTGAATTGCAGCGGTAAGCTATCCGGGTGTGGATGAATCCGTTGCAGTGAGGGCCCCGCATCGGTATGAAATCCCATTAAAGCGTCAACATCCGGGTGCCGAACGTAGATTTGCGTTCCCATGATTTGGAGATACGGTCCTATCAGTGAAAGGATCGTGCCGAAGGTACGCGGATGATCGGTGAGCGGATCCAAGGCATCTGTGTATTCAATCGCGCGGATAATCGTGTATGCCCCTTTTCCGAACCGATTGTTGCCTTGTAGGCTCGGTGTTTCTTGGACGTACCCCTCAATCACTGAATCTACCGCGGTCAAGAGGGTCTCAATTTCAGTGGGCGAAAGGACGTTCTTGAGGAGCAGAAACCCCTCTGTTTGCCACTCTTTTTGTTGGACATCTGTCAGATATGGCGATAACATACGTTCCTCCTTCGGTAACTCAAATATAGCAAGTCCGTTACTTTAAAGAGAGTATAAACAATTTGTGACGCTGTGTCAAGCCTGTTTTGCCAATAAAACTCAACATTTCCAGTGAATTTTCGTCTAATATTTTAGAGTTTACATGGATCCCTAAAAAAAAATATGAACAATTTCACAAAAATTCTTACCACTATCCGTCGTCCCTTTCAACAAGAAATCCGAAAGGGGTGCCGCGACGATGTTGTCGTCAAAGGATTGGGGAGTTATGTCCAGTTGTGGGTGAAAAACGGAGATGCCTTCACACTGGACGGAGCAGAAAAAGATGTCCTAAAGGGTTTGGCGAAGCTCTTTGAAAATTATGCAGGTGCCTCGTCCACCGAGCGCCAACGTATACTTGAGGACGCAACAAAACGGATTGACACGGCACTCGGACACGGACAACGAAACCCTGCAGCTGCAGTTGGTACAAGTACGGCACCATCGCAAACGCGTCAGCAGCCAAAGTCACAGCGTACCAGTTCTAAACAGGGTGCCCAAACGGATATGTTGTCTCTCTTTGCAGATGCGGACAGTAACCCGAAAAGCGCGTCTCCAAAGCAAAGGGTGGCATCGGAACGTCCTGTGCATACCGCCCCAACCGGGAATTTACCTCTATTCCAAGACACAGCCGTTCCGACACAGCAAACAGAAAGTGCGCCTACGGAAGAATCCGCAGAATCTGTGCCAATCTCAGACACCCCTGTTCCAACAGACATAGACTTGCTTGACTTCCTAACCGAACCGCTCCAGTATCTCAAAGGAATTGGGCCGCGGCGCGCTGAAATGCTTCGAGAAGAACTCAGCCTCCAAACGGTGGGTGAATTCCTGGCGTATTACCCTCGCGATTATATCGATCGTTCCAAAATGGTGGAAATTTACAGAGTGGGCAGAAACGAAGATGACGAACCCGAAACAATCCAAGGGAAGGTGGTCAATCATACCTCTTCCCCGACTGCAAGGGGAAAACGCATCGGCAAAATCTCGATTTACGACGGGACCGGTGTCGCCATGCTCGTCAATTTCGGCAGACGCATCGGCATTATGAAATCACTGCTCCCTGTTGATACCGAAGTTGTTGTCAGCGGTAAATTTACGCGTCGCTACAATGAAATCCAAGCGACGGATTATGAGTTTGAACTGTTTGACGAAGACAATCTGATTCACACGAATCGAATCGTTCCGAAATACGCGCTCACAGCGAAACTCACAGCAAAAATGCTGCGTGCTTGGATGCGGACAGCATTAGATGCGTATGGACAACGGATACCCGAGATTTTACCGCTCACACTGCGCCAACGGCAACGTTTGATTGACAGGCAATCCGCCATTAACGAAATTCATTTTCCGACATCAGAAACGCACCGGAACGCAGCGCAAAAAAGACTCGCTTTTGAGGAGTTTTTTCTGCTCAGCCTCGGGATGGAGATGAAAAAGGAAGATCGTATCTCAGAAGACGGCATTGCGTTTCAAGTTGGAACGGCAGGGAGAGAAACCTCTACCCCACTGCTACAAGAATTCCTCGCTTCACTACCTTATGAATTGACAGGCGCGCAGCAGCGGGTTTTCGCTGAAATCCAGAATGACATGCGCCAGAAAACCGTCATGAATCGACTCATTCAAGGGGATGTCGGTTCAGGGAAAACCGTTGTTGCAGCGATGGCGTTGCTCTCTGCCATCGAAAACGGGTATCAAGGGGCGTTGATGGTTCCAACTGAAATCCTTGCCGAGCAACACTGTTATAATCTCTCTGAGATGCTTGAGGACTTGCACAAAGCAAATAAGGCGGGTACAGAAGAAAATGGTGGGAAAATAAACGTGGTGCTTCTCAAAAGCGACCTACCCAAGGCGGAGCGCGAAGAAGCACTATCAGCAATCGCCGATGGTACTGCGGATCTCATCGTTGGAACGCAGGCGTTGATACAGGAGGGTGTCGATTTTCATAAACTCGGACTCGTCATCATTGACGAGCAGCACCGCTTTGGTGTAATGCAACGCGCAACCCTCCGTAACAAAGCACAATCGGCAAATGGGACACAAAAGCACACTGCTCCAGTGCCTCCGGCACCCGATGTGCTCGTCATGACTGCAACCCCGATTCCAAGAACACTGGCGTTGACGCTCTATGGGGATCTGAACGTTTCCGTTATTGATGAGATGCCTCCGGGTAGACAAACAATTAAGACCTATTGGATAAAAGAGAAGGATAGAGAAAAATTATACGGTAACCTCCGCAAGGAGATCCAACGCGGCAGGCAAGCATACATCGTTTATCCGCTTGTTGAGGAGTCTGAAAAACTGGAAGAACTCAAAGCCGCCACAGAAATGGCATCGCATCTGCAAAGTGAGGTGTTCCCTGATCTGCGGCTTGGGCTTCTGCATGGACAAATGAAATCCGTTGAGAAGCAGGAAGTGATGACGAACTTCAAGGATCAACACATCGATATTCTGGTCTCAACAACCGTGATTGAGGTAGGTATTGATGTCCCAAACGCGACGTTGATGGTTATTGAGAATGCTGAACGGTTTGGATTATCACAGTTGCATCAATTGCGTGGACGTGTCGGACGGGGTAAACACCGATCGGCGTGTTACCTTGTTGCTACGCCGAAAGGTGACGATTCTTATCAACGCATTCAAGCGATGATCCACACAAACAACGGTTTTCGGATTGCGGAAGCGGACTTGAATATCCGCGGTCCGGGCGAGTTTTTTGGCACCCGTCAATCGGGCATCCCGAATTTCAAAATTGCGAATATCATTGAGGATGCCTCACTTTTGGAGGCGGCGAAGAAAGAGGCGGAACTGCTCATTAAAGCCGATCCCGCCCTGAATGCCCCGGCGCATCAGTTGCTGAAGCGGATGTTACAGAAACATTGGCGAGGCAATTTGGAGATCGCATCGGTTGGTTAGTAGTTCGTTACGTGGCGATACCAGCATTTACCAAACGGTATAACTGTGGGACAGTCACCGAGAAATCGCCAGAGATGTGGTACCCCTCACCGCCATCTTTCACGGTACGGATGAGAATCGTCTTTT
>CAZGAW010000009.1:0-65788 GCA_964523645.1 uncultured bacterium
CTTGACCGACTTGAATCGGGGAACTATCTAATTCAGAAAACAGAAGAAAAACCTGTATGGAACTTATTTCCAAGTGCGGTTTGACAGAAACCCGTGTCAACCTTTTCGCGTAAGTTCTATGTTATTTAAATTTTTTTGAAAAGGAGTGCAAGATGGCCCAAGTTGTTCCCTTACGATACGACACCGCTTTTAAGAAAGCGTTCGGTCAACCCGAGATCTTCTGTCAATTTGCCGAAGACGTGTTAGGTATCCAATTCCATACCGATGAGGTGCATCGCGGTTACAAATTCCTCGAACCTATCGGACAGGTTGATATTGAATATGACCTATTCGCCGAGGATAAGGACTCCCGAATTGTGGTTGAGATACAACACGTCAAAGAACGCCACTTCTACGACCGTTTCCTATATTATCACCTCATCAACCTCGTCGAACAGGTAAAAAACAGCAAAGCATATCAGTTCGATCGGACGGTTTACACGATTGTTGTCTTAACAAGTCCGTATAGTGAGAGCGACATCGACTTCAGTGTAGCTATCGCGGACTTCAACCCCGTCAACGAATTTAGCCGGAAAGTCAATGTCTATCCGCATCAACTCGTGTTTGTCGTCCCGCGTATGGTCAACGAGAAAACACCGTCGGGTATCAAAACGTGGTTGGAACTCGTTTTGGATTCTCTGGACGGAGAAATAGACGAGCGCGACTATAATTCCCCGATTTTCGAGAGGGTGATTAATGCGGTTAAACTGGACAACATCTCGCCAGCAGAGCGCAGGATCCTTAAGGATGAAGAGTCTTGGGAAGACACCTTAATAGACGTGAAGCAACAGGAAAAGATTGCAATTGCTCGTGCCCTAATTAGTGAAGGCTTAAGCACCGAAGTCATCGCGAGAGCAACGGGCATCCCCGAAACAGACATCGAAAAACTCAGGCAGTCTTAAAAAACAAACACACAGCGAGGTACCCCATGTTCAACAGACCCCCAACGATCGGTGAATACCTACTCAGGAAACTGGAAGGCTATGACATCGAACACATCTTCGGTATCCCCGGTGATTACGTGCTGCGATTCTATAACCTCATCGAGCAGAGCGCAATTCAGCATATCGGTATGACCCGTGAGGACGCAGCGGGCTACGCAGCAGACGCCTACGCACGGATAAAAGGTATGGGTGCCGCTTGTGTCACCTATTGTGTCGGCGGACTATCGATGGTGAACGCCGTCGCAGGTGCTTACGCCGAGAAATCACCCGTCGTTGTGATTAGCGGCGCACCGGGTATCAGAGAACACGGGAAAGATGCACTCCTTCACCATAAAGTCCGGGATTTCCATACACAGCAACGTATCTACGATGAAATAACCGTCGCGACCGCTCTGCTCGACGAACCCTTTACCGCCTTCAACGAAATCGACCGTGTGCTTGATGCCGTCTATCGTTACAAACGTCCGGGCTACATTGAAATCCCGCGTGATATGGTGGATGTTCGCGGCACACTCTATCAACGCCCCTCAACGGGTGGACATCTCAGTGAACCGGAAACGTTAGACGCTGCCGTTGAAGATGCAATTGATTTCATCAATCAAAGTAAAAGACCCGTGATCCTTGCAGGCGTAGAACTCCATAGATTCGGTTATCAAAACAAACTATTGAGACTCGTGGAAGAAAAACGGATTCCAGTGGTAGCAACGCTCCTCGGAAAATCGGTAATGCCGGAATCACATCCGCTCTACTTGGGTATCTATGAAGGGGCAATGGGAAAAAAAGAGGTTAGAGAATTTGTTGAGGACTCGGATTGTGTCATCATCCTCGGTGCATTCATGACGGATGTAAACCTTGGAATTTACACCGCAAACCTCGACCGGGCACGCTCTATCTATGCCACTTCAGAAAAAATTACAGTCCGTTACCACAACTACGAAGAGGTGATGTTTGACGATTTTATTGATGGCATCAATGCGTCAAAACTCCGAAGACGTAGGAAACCGAACTTAGGATGGACACTCTCAGATGCCGAACCGTTTGCTGTCATACCGAACGCCCGTTTAACAGTGGGCAGACTGTTCCAGCATCTCAATGAATTCATGAGCGATGAATTGACGGTTATCGCCGATGTCGGCGACAGCCTCTTCGGTGCCGCGGATTTACGGATTCATCAGCACACCAACTTTATCAGTCCTGCCTACTACACCTCAATGGGATTCGCAGTGCCAGCAGCCGTTGGCGCGCAGCTGAGTACACCTAATAAGCGGTGCCTTGTTATCGTCGGCGATGGTGCCTTCCAAATGACAGGCACTGAACTCTCAACAATCGCTCGCTACGGACTCAATCCTATCGTGCTTGTTTTAAACAACCACGGGTACGGCACGGAGCGACACCTTCTTGAAGGCACTTTCAACGATATAGGTTGCTGGAATTATAGCAGCATGCCGGCACTCTTCAGTACAGGACGCGGATTTCATGTCCAAACCGAAGGCGAGTTTGACGAAGCCTTCAAATCGGCACTTGCTGAAACGCAACACTTTACCCTGATTGAGGCAGAACTTGAAAAACTGGATACTTCACCGGCACTCGCTCGATTAGCGGAACGGATGTCTGGTGAAATCTAATAATGGCAGTCAGTAATCAGTAATCAGTAATCAGTAAAGAGGTTATAGTTTAACAACATCTCTTCCTGATAGCTGCCCCTGAAAGCGTACTGAACGTTATTCTTCCGACCGCCTGACCGCTGAACGCTATTCTAAGGCAGCAATTTTCTCCCGCAAAAACCCTGTACAATAAGGCACTTGCTCTTCCGACAACCCGTGCAGTACAACCGCACCGTCATAGCCATTCTCCTTGAGTAGACCAAGATACCGATCGTAGTCCAGCAAACCGGTTCCAGCAGCGAGATGTCCCGCTTGACCGTCCCGATCTAAGTCTTTGGCGTGTGCGAGCGCGATATCATCGCCGAGCAGTGCGAACGCCTCATCAAGAATTTCGCGCATTTTTGGCAGTTCACCTTTGTGGAAGATATTCGCACCGTCCATACAAACCTTTAGATAGGGAGATTGCATCTCATCAAGCAGCCGTCGTGCTTTCTGTGCGGAATCGACGACGTTCGCCACTTCAGGTTCAAATGCGAGCGTCACTTTATATTCCTCGGCGACCTCCAGTGCCTTTCCCATGGACGCAATAAGATCACGCCACGCTTCCGGTGTATTGTTATCAGGATGGGCGCGCCACATGCTGTCCGGATCGCGTGAGCCGGTGCAGATCGTAATTACGGATGTCCCCATCGGCGCGCACTGTTCTGCGACGGAACGCAACCCTTGCAATCCAGCGTGCCGTTTCTCAACATCCGGATCAATCATGTTGTAGGTACCTCCAAGTGCCGAGATCGTGATCTGTCGGTCGTCTATCTCCTTGCGAACCTCCGCAAGCGACAGTCCTGCAGGCACATGATATTGTAAATGGCGGACATTGTGTTCTACAATAGCGTCCAAAGTCGCATCGAGCGTTTTCCGCCGAATCGTCCCCGCCATAAGTCCAACGTGCATAAATTTCTCCTATTAAACGGTGGTTTGTTGTCCGGTTCAGTACAAAAATAGGGGTTTAAAAACGTGATGATTATACAACAGAAAAGATCAGATGGCAAGAAAAATGAATCATAAGACTTTTTGCTCTCAAATCAGCTATTACCATAATATCCGCACTTGACCTTTTAAGACACCCGTGATACCATACTCTCCATTCAGCGGAAACGGAGGTCTCGTTTGATGAATCCACAAGCAATTATTACTAAAATATGCGGTGCTATTGATCTGATGATCGAAAGTAGTAGGGTTTATAAAGGATTGTTTCCGTCCATTCTACATCCACAAACGGGTGAGATGCTCATGGAGAAACCGCCCAAGATTCCGGGGCAACGAAACGGCGACCGGGCGCATCTCGGTTCTAATTTGATTCACGATGAACCGTTGCTCGCCACGATGAATGCACTCGCTGAAACTGAATCGAAACCCGAATACGTTGAAGCCGTGGATCAATACTTGGCGCATTTTGCTCGGAATTGCACGAATACAACAACCGGGTTGTTTCCTTGGGGTGAGCACTCCTTTTGGCAGCTGATAGAGGAACGGGTCGGATGTTCGCGAAACCCAGCAGGCGGTGCCGCAATCCACGACCATCTGCGTCAGGTCCCGCTATGGCTCTGGCAAAAACTGAATACGTTTAATCCGGCTTGCGTGCAAAGTTTCGCTGATGGCTTAGATTATCATTGGACAGAAGGTGCCGGTCTTGAATACATCCGCCATGCGAACATCGATACACAGGCACACCTCGTTCGCGGCGGCAGGGCGTGTGATTTTCCACGGCATTCAGGATTTTACATTTTCGATTTGGTGTTCGCGTATACGCACGCGCAACGTCCTGAAACTCTTCAACAAATTCAGAACTATACCGACTACTGGTGGGAGAAACGGGATGTGCGCGGGCTTTTGCGTATTGAGAGTCGCTCACCGAAAGAGGATGAACGGTTTTTTGAGAATAACGCTCCCACGCAAACGTTCTCATTGGGGGTTAGTCTACTTGAATCCGCAGCATTGATAGAATCGCTTCTACCGGATTTGGCAGACCAGATGCGACAATACGGCTTGGTTTACATTGACGGGTTTCTTGCTGCACCGCATAATCTTGAAACTCGTGAGTTTGTGAGTCTATGCCAGTGTGAGACGGATCGGATTGTTGAACGCATGTCCACTTGGGGAAGCGTCTACGGTGCAGGTACTGTATGTAGTACGGCGGTGCTGTGTCTCGGTGGCTGGCGATTGACACAAAACGAAGAGCTAATGGAATGGGCGCGCGTGGTTGGTAATACCTATCTCGACGAGAAATTTCCGATTGATCTCGTACAGACAGAAGGGTTTAAGATTCCGGCATCGGATGCTGGGCTTACCCTTGAACTCTTTGCGGATCTCTACGACATCACCGGTGAATCGGTGTGGTTGGAAGGCGGGATTGAATTAGCAGAAACGGTGTTGGAGGTCTATTTTCCAGAAACGCTCCCATTCGGGGCATCTGGGATTGATTGGTATGAATCGCAAACGGGAGCAGCGTACTTGATTCACGGTTTGGCACGGGTGGCACTCTTATCACTTCACCGAACCTCTCCGCTCGCCCCCAATTACACCGCACGATAGTTTTCTAATTTACCTTACTGTAGGCTTCACTATACACAAATTTCCATGAAAAAAGAAAGGAAAATTATGGCAACCAGAGTACCAATTGGTTTAGAATTGTTTTCTGTCCGAAATGAGTTAGCAGAGGATGTCCGCGGCACAATAAAAGCGGTCGCTGAGATGGGATATGAAGGCGTTGAATTCGCCGGCCCCCCGCGACACTCCGCAGAAGAATTGAAAGGCTATCTTGACGAGTTCGGGTTAGTCTGCTGCGGTTGGCACACGCCGTTCAACCTCGTTCAAGAAGATACGATTGATGAAACAATCGAATTCAACAAGGTTCTGGAAAACCCTTATGTCATTGTTCCGGGTATTCCGGGGGAACTCCGTCAATCGCGAGCGGACTGGCTGAAATTAGCAAATATTTTCAACGGCATCGCCGATAAACTCGCAGCACACGGTATGGTGACGGGTTATCATAATCATCACGTCGAATTTTCGCCGCTGGATGGCGAAATCCCTTGGGACACTTTCTTCGGTAACACGAACGAAGGCGTTGTGATGCAACTGGACATGGGCAATGCGTTATCGGGTGGCGCGGATCTCGTCGGCATTTTGGAGAGATACCCCGGGCGCGCTGGCACCGTCCACCTCAAACCCTACACAGAATCACTGGGCGAGGTAGACAGACACGCCGGTTTCCGTCCTGTTATCGGGGAGGACAGCGTGCCGTGGGATGAGATCTTCCGGGTCTGCGAGACCACGGGTGGCACGAAATGGTATATCGTCGAATATGAAAGTGATGCCTTTCCGCCGCTTGAGGCTGTCGAACGCTGTTTAAAAGCACTAAAGGCGATGGGTAAATAGCGAACAGCAGTCAGCCTTCGGCAGTCAGAGGTCAGCCAGAGAATCCTATGGCAGTTACGCACATTTTACATGTCGCACCTTAAAAATTTCTGATCGCTGAAGGTTCCAACAGCCTGATGTTCACACCGTTGCTGGCGAGGTTTGCAACCTCGCCCTATAGTGTCCACGTAATTTTAAAATCCACAATAATTGGAGCAAATTCATGAGAACCTATTGTGCAAGTACGCTCCCATTCTCCACTTTTCCTTTGACGGAGTTTGCTCGCGAGTTATCCCAAGGAGTCGTATCCGCTATTGAACTCGCACAACCTCATTATTCGGACGTAGCAGCCGAAACGATCGCTGAACTTCGGGAAGCGACCGGACTCCATTTCAAATCTATGCTGAGCACGGTGGGAGTTGACGCACCAGACGGACTAGAAGCGTTAATCGAAATTCTCGACACTGCCCAAAGGCTCTCTATTCCACTGGTCAGCATCGCAAGTGGTGGAAATGAAGATGCCACCCCTCGTGAGATTGAAACGATTATTGAGCGTCTCAAAACGGTCACTGAAGAAGCCGCGGCTCGTAATCTAAACCTTATGCTCTACGCGCACGAGGGGAGTATGGCTTACAACCTTGAACGCACGCAGCAAATCCTCAAGGCAATCCCCGCTGACAACTTCGGTCTTTACTACAGTCCGTTTCACTTTCATCGCGGCGGAGATGACCCAGTTGTCGCCTTACGAACCTTGTCCGAGCGGTTAACCAGTGTTTATTTCAACTGCGGTGTCGATTCAAAGACAGGCAGCGAGCCGTTTTGGGCACCAGAGATGGATTTTCACGCCATCTGTCAGGAGATAGATCGTGTCGGCTACACTGATGAGATTATGCTTATCTATCTCGGATTGAAAGCGGAAACCCCGCAACCGATTATTGAGGGTGTCTCAAATGCGCGAACGAAGTTAGAAACCTATTTTTAATTGATTCAGCCGCAAATCGTGTTCTTTACGAACCTTTCAATTCCCCTAATAGATTCGTTATCTCCGTGTGAATCTGTGCTTCAACCGCAGGCTCCAACGCTAACCGATAGGGACCACTGAGCGCATGGTTCCGGGGTCCCGCTTCATAGCCTGCTTTCAGCCCCAACTCGTAAGCCGCTCGGGTCGCAATATAGACCTCACTGCCGTTTGTGTAACCAAAAACGAAGGTGTGTGAGAACGGCGAGGTTTCGTCAGCAAAGCGTTGGTACTCCGAAAAGAGTTCATGCGATACGGACAGGAAACAGAGTGCATCGCCAACCGCAAACGCGCTTATCGGGAAGGGTAAAGCGCGCTTCTCGCCGCTCTTAGCGACTTCCAACAGAGCAACATAGCGGTCATCATCGGGGAATTCTTCGATTAACTGCTCGCATTCCGCGACAGAAGGCGGATCCCGGAACGGCAACTTCACAAGCTTTGAACACGCCTTAAGGGGTGCAACAGGGATATCTTTTGCAGTCTTTAACGCTTGGTGCGTCGCAAACGCGAGCGTGAATCCAGCGACATCGCACGCATCGAAACCGCCTCGCAACGGATAGCCGTTGATGTCTGCGGCGCAACCTTGCGCGAAGAGCAGAACGCTTTTCGGCTTCAGATCCAAGAAATTACGGAGATGTTCAACGGCATAGCCGGGGAAATCCGCCCCCATCTCCTCGCTCGACCAGTGGACAATCACCGGATGCGCGGCATGCGAGAACAGTACCGCGATGACCTCTCCATCTATATCGTAAGCCCCTAACACGTCAACCCACGGCACAACGGAACCTTCAGGGTTAGGTGCCATGACAATATACCCCTCGTCGTTCATTACGCGACGGTTATAACCGATTTGGACAGGGGCACGTCCTGAGCGCAATGTTGCGGGTTCAAGCCCATCTACTGCATCCTTCACCAACTCGGCAAGGCACGTCGCCAACCACGCTTCGGATTCCTCAGTTATCCACCGTCCATCAACACCCGGCGCGTTGTGCGTATGGCTACAGTTAATGACGACATGCGCTGGCGGTATGCCTGTAGCCTCCTGGATTGCTTCAAGTAGCACTCTGTTGTATTGCAGTGAAAACTGCCCGTAGTCGGCGGTCACAATAGCGAGTTGTGTTTCACCATCGGCAAGCACCAACGCGCGTGCATACAATTCAGCGTAAACCTCTGGTCTGTCCTTTATGGAGGTAATCACAGTCTCTGCTGCACCTGCCATGAGGGTATCCATAAGATTACTCCTTGTCCCCACATTACAACGCACAGTGTGTCGATTACACTTACGTCAGTTGCGTAGGTTGGGTAGAACGGATACTCTCAAAACGCTAAAAAATCATAGAAAGAGCACCTTTCCCGCATAACCCCACCGCAACCAGAAACTGAGTGAAACCCAACATCCTTACGTCAAATCCGCCAGTTGCGGCATCACCTCGTTCTTGAGGAGCGTCATGGAGTTCAACCACTGCTCCTTCGGTTCCCACTCATGTCCCATCGCGAGTAAGACCCCAAAACCGCCGACTTCATCATAAAGCTCACGCAAACGATCGGCAACGTGATCTGGACTCCCGACAATCCACAAGGTATCCAATAAATGTTCAAGCGTCATGTCTGCGTCGTCCATGTCCGGATCGGGTTTGAAGTTCCCTGGGCTAAACAAGTTAAACCAATAGTCCCGAAAATCACGTCCGAGCGTGCCTTCGATCGCCTCTTTCCGCGCCTGTTCGGTGGTATCCGCGACGTAGACCTCACGGGCAATGCGCCACGTTGAACGCGACGGCGATAAGCCCGCCTTTTCCGCGCCCTCTTCAACAGCGTCCCAGTGTGTCTTGATGGTTGGAACATGTGCGAGATTAATACTCATCGGAATCCAGCCGCGTTCGCCAGCCAGAACAAGGGTGTCCGATTTAGGCGACGATCCCGCCATTGCGATCGGCGGATGCGGTTTTTGGTAAGGCTTCATGTGGACACTCACAATATTCGGACGATGTTCAGGGATCTTAAATTCCCAGAAATCGCTTTTGTAATGTCCCGGTTCTGGGTCTGTCCAAATCTTGAGAACTGCTTCAATTCCTTCACGGGTCGACTGCCGTCTGTCCCCGTCCGCCATGAACATCTCCGCGTCGCTCGGCGTGGAACTTGAACCAACCCCCCAATGAAAACGTCCGTGCGTTTGATGATCGAGTTGCGCGATGCGATGCGCGACAACCGCAGGATTGTGGATCGGCATACACGTAATACCCGTGCCGAAAACGATATTCTCTGTCATCGCAGCCGCTTTTGCAATAAAAAGATCAGGGGACGGAATATTCTCCCATGTAAACGTAAAATGCTCACCAACATACGCTTCTTTATAACCCAACTCATCGAGGACCACCATCTGCTCAATATCATGATCAAGCGTCTTAGTGGTATCACTGCCGGGTGGATGCAAAGGCATTGTGAAAAAACCGAGTTCCATAAAAAGGCTCCTTTGTGTATTCCAAATTTCCAAACGACTGGATGCTTGCTTCATTTTCCGTTGTGCAGAACAAATTTTTGATAAGTGCCAACGCGTGTGGTACGGATCACGCCTATTGACGTGTGATATGTATTATGGAAAAGGCAGTTTGTAGGTGTGTTTCAATTTTTGTATAGCAACTAATGTAAAGCAAAGACACATTTAGCCGCTTACGCGCTAAATTTGGTTTGCAAGCTGCACCAAAATTTGACAAAATCAGTAACGTCTGTTATTGTGTTTGTTAGGTAAAAGGTTACCACAAATCTAAATATTTTTCAAATATATTCTATCTTCTGCGAAAAGGAGAACGCTACATTATGCGTGTGAGAATTTTCATTTTTACCTCAGTTATTCTATCCGCGCTGCTAAGTATCTACCTCTTAGGGTGCGAACGTATCAGCGATATAGTTCAATCCGATGCGACAACAACTATGACCGAAACGACCTTAAAAATCGGCGTAATTCAACCGTCAAACACCTTCACCACTTTTAGTCAAGGTGCTGAAACCGCCCGTGCTCAAATTAACAACGGTGGTGGCGTGCTCGGTATGCAGGTAGAATTCATCAGTCGCAATAATCAACCCGTGGCAACTGAACCGCCAACACCGGCAGCGAGTATGAATGCTGCGAATGAACTCATTGAGATGGAGAACGTTTTCGCACTACTGGGTCCCGTTTACTCCAGTAACTCCGTTGAGGTCGGTCCGATAGCACAACAGGCACAACGGCTCATGCTTCCCGGTTCCAGTGGCGCAAATGTACCAGCAGCGGGAGATTACATCTTTCTCATCACCGTCCCAAACCCATTTCAAGGAAAAGTGATGGCGGGTTTCGCCATGAATCCCGATGAACTCGGTGCCACAACAGCGGCGACAATTATCGAGGAAGGCGATGTCTACACCACCGATCTCGTACAGGCGTTTGAGGCAGCTTTTCAGGAAATCGGCGGGGAAATTGTCTACAGCGGTGCCTATACCGTAGGTGACACCGCCTTTACTGCACTGCTCACAGAGATCCACAACGTTCAACCCGATGTCATCTTCTGTCCCGGCTTTCAGCCAGAAGTGCCCTCGTTGATAAGTGAAGCACGCAAAATCGGTATCACAGGCACCTTTCTCGGTGGCAGTGCATGGGATGATCGGGAACGCTTTCTCAGCATCTTAGATGATAATACCGTATTGGACGGCAGTTATTATCCGACGAATTTCTCTGTAGCCACACAGGACGCAGACGTTCAAGAATTTGTAGGAAGTTACACGACGTTGTTCGGAACTCCACCAGATGGTATCGCTGCGTCGGGTTACGATGCGATGCGACTCTTGGCACGTGCCATAGAGAAAGCGGGTTCGCTCGACCCCATTGGAGTCCGCGACGCATTCGCAGCGGTCAGCGGTTACAAAGGTGCCACAACCATCTCGCACTACGACGAAAACCGGCATCCTGTCAAAAGCCTCACGATTCAAACAATCAGCGGCGGGCAGGTGGAACACTACAAAGTTATAGAACCGTAACGTATGACGGATACAACACAGCAGCTAAACCCAACGCGTCCCAAGGCTTTCCTGATTGACCTCGATGGGACGCTCTACTTTAAAGGTGAACCTTGCCCAGGCGCAATCGAAACCGTCAATTATTTGCGTCAAGAGAAGTATCAACTCCGATTTCTGACGAACACAACTGCCAAAACGCCGAAGATGCTTCACGAACAGATGCAAACGTTGGGCTTTGAGGTTTATGCGGATGAGATTTTTAATGCGACTTACGCCTGTCTTCTCTATTTACGCGCACGCCCTGGGGCGAGTTGCCACTTTATGGTTGACGATGCCGTCAAAACGTTTTTCAAGGAAATACCCACAGACGACCATGCTCCCAATTTTGTGGTTGTTGGGGATTACGGTGAAGGGTTTGACTTTTACGCTTTAAATCATGCGTTTCGCCTGCTGATGGACGGTGCCGAACTCATTGCTTTACAAAACGGACGCTACTGGTTTTCTCCCGAAGGGATACGCCTGGACTGTGGCGCGTTCGTGGTGCTTTTAGAAACTGCCGCAGACAAAACAGCGACGGTCATGGGGAAGCCGAGTAAGACGTTCTTCAAAACTGTGCTTGATGATCTTCAGGTCGCGCCAAAGGATACTATTGTAATTGGTGACGACATCACTTCCGATATAGCTGGGGCGGAAAGAATGAAAATGCGGAGTATCCTCGTCAGGACGGGAAAATTTAAACCGAATCAATTGGAAAACCCTGTTGCGAAACCGACATGGGTGCTTAACAGTATCTCAGCGTTACCGCAACTTTTTTAAACACAATGTTTCACATTTCTTCATATAGGACTTACGCAGTCTGCTCATTTGAGCATCTGACTTTATAGTTTGTATCTCTTTGTATCTCTTTGTAGCACAAACTTTCCAGTTTGTGTCATGTGAGAAAAACGTCTGTATTCTGGAGAGAGTTCCCATCTCACAGGACGTGCTACAACTACAATTGCGTAAGTCCTGTCACAGAAGTATTGGAGGGACACCCATGGCAAACGCACTCACGCAACTCGGTGTCGTCGGATGCGGATGGGCGGGCCGTCAAGCGATCCAAGCCGCCAACGCCACCTCTCGCCTGAATGTTATTGCAATCGCTGAACGCGACCCAACGCGCCTCACAGAGGCAGGCGATGAAAGTGCAGTACCACACCGCTATGCCGACTATCGCGAACTCCTTGACAACCCCTACGTTGAAGCCGTCTATCTCGCAACATCCCCAGATGGTAGGCTGCAGCAAGTTCTGGACACGCTCAATGCCGGTAAGCATGTCTTGGTGCAAAAACCGCACGCAATCCGCGCTCCCGAAATTTTGGAGATGGAAGCGGCAGCACAAGCAGCCGGGAAAACGCTCCAATTCTGTTACTTTATGCGCCATTTCCCCAACAACCGAAAGATTCGGCGTGCTGTGCTGAACGGCGCAATCGGAGACCTCTTTCACGCCCGTGTCTTCGGAAAATATAACTTCATTCCAGACTTTGATGTCAACAGTCGTTGGCTCCACGTCTACGGACAAAAGGGCGGTTCGTTAGGACAACACTATTCGCACGAACTCAATCTCACGTGGTGGTGGATGGGATGCCCGAAACCGATATGGGCGTTTGCTGCGAAGCATGTGCTTTATCCGCAATACGAAGGACCGGAGGGAGCGGCAGAGGACTATTTCACCGGTATCCTCGGATGCGAAGGCGGGAAAACGATTCAGATCGATTGTTCCCGGATGAGCCATTCCGATTCCGCCAGTGTCGTAGAACTTTACGGAACGACAGGCGCAATTACGAACGGTGGCATCGCGCGATTCAAAGACGGTGAATTCGTCCGAGAAACCGTTGAGGCACCACTCGACATCGATCACGGTGAACTCCCTGAAGAGGTGCACGTCTTCTACTACGAACTCAACCACTTCGGCATGGCAATCACGGGTGAGGTGGCACCCGATGTCTCTGCACCCGATGCCTACACCTTCATGCAAATTTTGGACGCACTCTACGACAGCGCAAAGAGTGGCGAGAAAGTTTATATCTCCGCATAGCAGCGAACCCTGAAATAACCTTTGACAAAAACTTTCTCTGCTGTTAATCTGATACAGGCTGTACTGATTTTTCAGCCTACAGCTTCGACCTTTCCTATCAAAAACACTTGGGAGACTGTTCCATGTATAAAACTGCGATGTTGGGATGTGGGGGGCGCGCCCGTGGACATGCAGATGCGTATCGCTTCGTCAAACGCGGGAAACTCGCCGCAATCTGCGATATGAACGAAGAACGACTTAACAACTTCGGGGATGAATTCGGAATCCCCTCCCGTTACACCGACTTGGGCGAGATGCTTGAAAAAGAGAAACCCGACCTCCTCCACATCGTCACAAGTCCCGTAGTTCCGAATAGCAACGAACAGATCCGTTACCCCTTGATGAAACAGGCATCCGACCACGGTGTGCCAGCGGCAATTGTTGAGAAACCGATCGCTATTGAAGCCGAAGACTGGAAACAGATTAGGGGGTTAGCAGCGGAAACCAAAACGAAATTCGTCGTCAATACACAACTCGACTTCCACCCGAAAAATCTGGAACTCAAAAGAGATGTCGCAGAAGGACGGATCGGCGAGATTCGGTTTATTGATGCCAGTACGCGGAGTAGGCCCTCCGAGCAGGGAGGACATGTACTACAGTTGGTGTCCTCTTACATTGACAACGCGCCTCCAGTGCGGGTGCTTGGACAAATCTCTGGAAAACAGGATTTAAATGCTGCGCCCGGGGGACATCCGTCTCCGACGCATGCGGTCGCTCACGTTTTGCATGAAAATGGTGTCCACGTCTCTCTCGCATTTGGAACAGAGATGGCACAAAAGGCATTTGAGGACGCCAACATCTACAGGCACAAACGTGTTTTTGTGGTTGGGACGAAGGGCTTCGTGCATTGGCGATTCAGCAGCTGGGAACGCTCAACATTAGATGGCGGCTATGAGGGCGGGCCGCTGAACTATGAAGAACAGGATGTCGTTGCACAGGGTAACTTCACGGAAGCCATTTTTGATTGGTTAGACGATGAAAGCAACGTGCATCCAACGCATCTCAAGCAATCGCTCATTGAGAATAACATCATCTTAGGGATGTACTACAGCGGGATAACAAATGAGATTATCGAACTTCCATTTGAACCCCCCGATGGACTCATGGACATGCTCCGAGAAAAGTTGTAACTTGGAATAAATCTGTGTTGTGGGATGAGAGGTCTGCGTACCTTCGTCCTGCGCTACGTTTTGGTGCGCTGCTGGCGTGCCATTTTAACATTAGAGGAGAGAACCTCATGTATAAAACTGCGTTCTTAGGGTGTGGCGGTCGCGCTCGCGCCCATGCAAGCGCCTATCGGTTCGTCAAACGCGGCAACATCGCCGCAATCTGCGATATGAATGAAGAACTACTCAACAGTTTTGGAGACGATTTTGGGGTTTCATCACGCTACACCGACCTTGATGAGATGCTTGAGAAAGAAAAACCGGATGTCCTTCACATCGTCACCGCACCCGTGCTGCGTGGGACGAATCAACGCATCCGATATTCGTTGATGAAACAGGCATCTGACCACGGCGTGCCAGCGGCAATCGTCGAAAAACCGATTGCCGTTGAAAGCGAAGATTGGAAACAGATTGCCGGATTGGCGGAAGAAACGCAAACGAAATTCGTCGTCAATACGCAACTCAACTTCCATCCACAAAACTTGGAACTCAAACGGGATGTCGCAGAAGGGCGTATTGGTGAGATTAAGTTCATTGATGCCAGTGCGCGCAGCACCCCAGTTGACCAAGCACCGCATGTGCTACAGTTAGTATCCTCCTATATTGACAACTCACGCCCGGTCGGTGTGCTGGGTCAAATCTCAGGGAGAGAACAGTTAGACTCTGCACAGCCGTCTCCGATGCATGCCGCGGGGCAAGCCATATATGAGAACGGTCTCCATGTATCGCTTGCGTTTGGGACTGGTATGGGAACGTTAGCATCAGATAGCGAGAGCACTGTTGCGCATAAACGTGTTTTTGTCGTCGGCACGAAAGGTTTTGTGCATTGGCGGTTCAGCAGTTGGGAACGCGCGACCCCAGAAGATGGATACGAAGGCGGTCCACTGAACTATGGCGAACAAGACATCGCTGCACAAGGCAACCTCACGGAGGCTGTCTTTGATTGGCTCGACGATGAGAACAACGTACACCCGACGCATCTCAAGCAATCACTCGCGGAGTTCAATCTTCTTCTCGGTCTTTATTACAGCGGAATAACAAACGAGATTATTGACCTACCGTTTGAACCGCCCGACGGATTGATGGACTCGCTCCGAGAGAAATTGTAAACCAGTAAGCGTAACGGCAGGTGAGACATCAGCCTGCCGTACATTACCTCAAAAGATTGACATACCTCCCCAATCTGTGCTATAATTTCCAAAAAGAGACACGCTAAAACTATAAAAGGAATGAAATGGCAAGTTTTGATACTGCCTCTAAGCCAACAAGCCAGAGTATCTTGGAAGTCTTGCAGTCTTAGGGAATTTAATCTACGATGCGCAAACGATTTTAGAGATTATTTCGGAGGAAACCATGCAACAATCTTCTATCGCTGAATACTTAGCACCAGAAGCACGTGAACAAGGAATCCAACAAGGAATCCAACAAGGAATCCAACAAGGAATCCAACGGGGTGTGAGAGAGAGCACTCGTGAGAACATCCTTGAAATTCTAGCGATCCGTTTACAACCCGATACAGCGGAAACCTTCAAACCGACGCTGGAAGCGATCGATGATCTGCAACGTCTCAAGCAGTTGCATCGCGCCGCGATACTTGCAGAAAGTCCAGAAGATTTTACGCAAGCGTTGAACGAAAAAAACAAATGAACCTACTGGCATTTCCACAAATTATTTTGCTTAACATTAGAATATTAAAGGAGACATATCTGTGTATAAAACCGCAATGTTAGGGTGCGGTGGTCGCGCCCGTGCACACGCTGATGCGTATCGCTTCGTCAAAAACGGTAAACTCGCCGCAATCTGTGACATGAACACTGAACTACTCAATAGTTTCGGAGACGACTTCGGCATATCCTCCCGTTACACCGACTTGGATGAAATGCTTGAAAAAGAGAAACCCGATGTCCTCCATATCGTCACCGCACCCGTGCTGCGCGGTAGCAACGAACGGATCCGCTACCCGTTGATGAAACAAGCCTCGGATGCCGGGGTGCCAGCGGCGATTGTGGAAAAACCGATTGCCGTTGAAAGCGAGGACTGGAAGCAAATTTCGGGACTTTCCAAAGAGACAAAAACGAAGTTCGTCGTCAACACACAACTCAACTTCCATCCACAAAATCTGGAATTGAAAGCAGATGTGGCGGCAGGACGTATCGGCGAGATTAAGTTTATTGACGCGAGTGCACGCAGCACGCCGGTTGACCAAGGTCCGCATGTCCTTCAGTTGGTATCCTCCTACATTGACAACTCCCGCCCAGTGCGAGTACTCGGTCAAATCTCTGGTGCCGAACACTTAGATTCAGCACAACCCTCTCCGCAATATGCGAGTGCGCGCGTCCAGTATGAGAATGGACTTCATGTCTCTGTTGCATTCGGCACAGCCATCGCACCGACTGCGTCCGATGACCCAGTCGTCTTTTTCCACAAACGCGTTTTCGTCATTGGAACCGACGGGTTTGTGCATTGGCGGTTCAGTAGTTGGGAACGCTCAACTCGAGAGAACGGTTATGAGGGCGGTCCACTCAGCTACGGAGAACAGGATGTCGCCGCGCAAGGTAATCTCACGGAGGCAGTCTTTGATTGGCTCGACGACGAAAGCAAGGTACATCCCACCCATCTTGAACAATCGCTTGCAGAGTTTAATCTACTCTTGGGAATTTACTATAGCGGTATCACGAACGAGGTAATTGAACTTCCTTTTAATCCACCAGATGGTCTGATGGATCAATTGAGAGCCAAACTATAGGGGCTGTGTCCCCTCTTTACACCGTATTCCGCTTTCATCAACCTAAGGCGAGGCTTCTGCCTCGCCAACCTCCGCCAACCCCGACATTCACACCTTAGAAATGAAAAAGGGCGATCTACTCGTTTTTAACAATTTGGTATTCCACCGATCATTAGTTAATAACAGCAATAGCATCCGTTGGTCGGTGGACTTTCGGTTCAGTCCAACGGGTACCTCGTTAAACAGACTCTGGCACGAAGCGATTGCATGTCCTGCTCGCGCGAACGCAAATCAACAGCGTCCGACATCATGGCAAACATGGCACGCTCAATGGGAAGCCAGCCCCCACAAAAACAGATTTGTTTAATCCATTCGCTAAAATTTCCAGTCTTAAAGAGTAGTTGTATTTCCACGTTCTGTATGCTATGATTTGCAAGTATACACAACTCAGAATTGCTTCAGAAGAATTGGGGAAAGTCCAAAGTTTGTCGGTTCTTCTAACAACCTATAGGAGATTATCTTGTTAAACTCAAGAATTATCACATTTATCCTTAGTGCGCTGCTCATATTGGGTGGTAGTCTGCTCAGCTCCGCAGAAATCACTGAAGACATGATTACGGCAGCATGGCTGTTTGATGGCGATGCCGCAGATGTATCTGGAAACGGATTTGATGGTGAGTTAGAAGGAGGTAAATTTGTTGGCGGTCAATTTGGAGACGCACTCGAATTGAACGGTAAAAGCGAGTGGGTCGAAATTCCGAAAAGGATCGGCGAATTTGAAGAAATTACCTTCGCACACTGGGTCAAATCCACAGGACGCGAAGGCGCGTGGCGCGTTTTCTTCAATGTCAACGGTTGGAAAGCCGGGGACATCCATTACCAGATGCACCCGAACAATAAAGTCGAGTTCTCCATTCACAGTAATCCGGGTGGAAACGACACTTTTGCGAACTATATGTTGGCAGGCGATGAAATGGATAAATGGGTCCATATCGCGACCGCCTACAGTGCCAAGGAGAAGAAGATTCGCTTTTTCGTTAACGGCGAACTTGATATCGAAAACGATTGGGGTGGAAATCCTGGTGTCCTTGATCCGGCTCGGATTGGCGACTGGAACCAAAGCAGACAATGGGAAGGACTGATTGACGAGTTCATCATCTTCAACACTTTCCTTGATGAAGATGACGTACAAGCGGTTATGAATGACGGTTTCGAGACGACACTCGCCGTGGACGCAAAACAGAAGCTGGCTGTCACGTGGGGTAGTCTAAAAAAATAAAAAAAATAGGACTTACGCAGTCTGCTTATTTGTAGCACAAACTTTCCAGTTTGTGTCAGAAGAACCTGTGTATTTTTGCAAGAGTTCCCATCTCACAGGACGTGCTATGGAAACCACAATTGCGTAAGGCCTGAAAGAAACGATTATCAAATCGTTTTTAAAAGAGGAGATAATATGCTTTTGGCAAAACGCTATCTGAATTATACATTCACTGCAATTATTGTCACTGCACTCAGCTTGGCGATGATAACCGTAAGCCGTGCGGCATTTGACGAAGGAGACATTGCAGGGATGTGGACCTTTGAAGAAGGTAAAGGTAAAGAGGTAAAGGATCTTTCCGGTAACGACACCCACGGCGAATTTGTCGGCGACCTGAAATGGGTGGAAGGCAAATTCGGCGGCGGATTAGAGTTTAACGGGAATGACACTTGGGTCAAACTCGGCACTAAAGGCGAAGATAAAACGTTAGCCGCCTTGGACTTTAAGGAATCTAAAGGTTTTTCAATCCACTCTTGGGTTTACGCAGCAGAGGACCCAACCGGTAAATGTGTGATATGGAAAGGACTCGGGTGCTCAACTTGGTCTCAGTTTTTACTTGGCACAGGTGCACACGAAAACGGCGAAAACAGCACACAGGCAGCGTTTCACATCCGCATTGCCAACGGCGGCGCGAAACTTGAAGTCCTCGGCGATAAACTTCAAGGTAGAGAGTGGATCCACCTTGTAGGCACATGGGACGGCTCCCAACTTCATGTCTATGTTAACGGCAAACTACAGAACTCCGAAGATGCGAAGGGCCCGCCGTGGGCATCTCCCGAAGAGGTTTACATCGGCGCAGATCCAGGTTGCGGCAAACGTTGTCAGTGGAACGGTATCATCGATGAAGTCGTTGTCTTCGACACGGTGCTTTCCGATGATGATGTCGTAAAACTCGGTGAAGGCATTGAAGGCGCGTTAGCTGTTGATGCTGCCGGGAAAATAGCGACCACTTGGGGCTCGCTTAAGTCTTCTCAATAGATGTGCATCAAAACACACGCTATACATAGCATATTGAAAAGGAGATTTCCACCGAACTCAGGTGGACATCTCCTTCATTACCTCTACTTAAAATGAAAACCCTAAAACTGTGTGCTGTCAGTTTCTGTATTATCTCGCTGTTGTTTGGAAACGCAATGGCAGAAACGCTGTATTTTGATGATTTTGAGGGAAATTCTGAACTCAAATGGCCCGATGTACCAGCGATAAAAATTGAAAAAGACCCAAGCAATCCCGATAATACCGTTCTCATCTTTGACACAAAGAACGATCAGACCCATGCCGATGCCCTTTTCCTTGAAGGATTCGAGGATTTAACGGATTACACAATGCGGGCAAAATTCAACATTGTTGGTGAAACAGCGGAATTTGCCGCAATCGGTTTGATTGTGCGGGCGCAGTCAGTGACCGAATATATGCTCGTTGAACCGGCAAGAAAACGGTTGTGTTGTGGTGATCCAAGAGAAAATATTCTCAACGTCTTTGAGCGGGGTGCCGCCGGCTGGCCCATCGTCGCCAAAGCAGACATCGATATCGAACTCGACGAATGGTATGAACTGTCAGTCACTGTAGAAAACACGAAACTAACCGTCTCGCTCGATGGTAAACAGATTGCCGAATACGGTAAAGTTCCTTATCCAAAAGGTGGATTCGGTATCCGCGAGTGGAAATCTGAAACCCTCATTGACGACGTAGAGGTATTCGATAAAGGCGGTTCAAGCCTCGCCGTCGAATCACGCAACAAACTTACCGTCACATGGGGAATGCTGAAAGCGGGACAGTAGATTCCCGTAACCCATTAAGAAAACCTAAGTTGCCACTTGTAGCACAAACTTTCCAGTTTGTGCCTGTAAATGCGCAAACTAAAAGTTTACGGTACGAGATCTTTGCGGCTCCTGAACGCTTTTCACCGAAAAACAGGGCTGCCTACGCGAAATCTTATAAGTAGCAACTTGCGTTAAGAAACCAGAAACAGCGTAAAGGATGCAAAATACATGGACTTAGGATTGAGTGGAAAACGTGCAATTGTTACCGGCGGTAGCCGAGGTATCGGTAGGCAGTGCGCGCTTGCACTCGCACGAGAAGGTGCGCATGTCTGCATTGCTGCCCGAACACAAGACACACTCAATCAAGTCCTTTCGGAACTTGAACAAACCGGAGCCAAAGGACACGCCGTTGCAGTCAATCTAAATGTCCAAGCGAATTGTGAAAAGGTGGTACAGGAGACCGTTGACCACTTCGGTGGTGTCGACATCCTCGTCAACAATGTCGGGGCGGCCCGGAATGCCGATATTTTAGAGTTGTCGCCAGAATTCATTACGGACGCGCTCGGTTTGAAAACCTATAGTTACCTCCGAATGTCGCAACTGGTTATCCCGTATATGCGGGAGAATCAGTGGGGACGAATCATTAATATCGCAGGTTCAGCCGGCACAAGCCCCACCCGTGGCAACATACCAACAGGGGCTGCTAATATTACGATTCTTAACATTACACGAGCACTCTCCGACGCTGTCGCAAATGATGGAATTTTGGTAAACACCGTATGCCCTGGATTGACGAACACCGGTCGAGCGCGCACACAACAAGGTGCGAGAGCCAAACGGGAAGGACGCGATGTCGAAACGTTGCTGCGAGAACTTGGACAGGAACTCCCAGCAGGTCGTATCGCGGAGCCGGAAGAGGTCGCGAATGTGGTAACATTCTTAGCCTCTGAAGCTTGCTCCTATATGTTTGGGAGTGCAATCTATATGGATGGCGGCAAAAGACGCGCAACGCCATAAGAGCCGTAAGTTCGTAAGGACGAGATCCCCTTAAGCCATATTAAGTTAACCTAAGTTGCCACCTTATAGAAAATAAACAAGAATTGTTGGGACAGGACTTAACAGAACACCAGAATTAGGGAAAATTCTTTGTGTTTTCAATCAAAAAGGGTGTATGTCTGTCTAAAACGTTGTAAGTCGAAACTTGGGTTAAGTTAAATCAAAAAAGAACTGATTTAAAGGAGGATTATTCCAATGACGATTGCTAAGACTCTATCAACCCACAAATATCTCATCTTCTCGCTGGTGTCCGCTGCGCTTTTGGTCTGCGCTCCGATCGGCTTCAGCGAGGTTTTATACCTCGACGATTTTGAAGATGGGAAAATTGACGGCGATTATGAATTCAAGAACCATGACGGCGATTGGGTAGAAAAGGGGGGTGTTATCAGTCAAACCCACGAAGCACCCGGTGATCACACCTATCTCGTTCTTGATGGCGGGTTTCCAGAGCCCCATACAGGCTTAGTGATGATTCGCGTCGATGACTGGGGAGACGGTGACCTTGCACGGTGCGGACTCGGATTTCGTCTCGATCCAGGCGATGCATCCGGCTACGCCTTCCTGATCCACCATTTCCTCAACAACATGGAGTTCCTCAACGACCATCGCGCTTGGAAACAGAACGATACCGAACCCCCTTTCGGAGAGGTAGAACTCGGTACCTGGTACTGGATGAAAGCCGAAATATCCGACGATGGGTTTACCGGCAAAATCTGGGAAGATGGTAAAGATGAACCCAAAGACTGGCTTCTTGAAAGTAAACTCGACTTCGGGGGGCCCAGACCTGAGAGCGGACAAGTCGGACTTAACGGCGGTTCCAGTCGGGGCGCGCCTGCGCTAACCATTGTCTCATTTGACAATTGGGCTATCTGTGAAACGGCTGATGAGTGCACACCCGATGAAATCCTTGCTGTTCAGGCAACTGACAAACTTCCAAGTGTTTGGGGCGCACTCAAAGCACGCTACTAAACAACCCCTCCTAACAAGCGATGGGGTTGATTATGAATGACAGCAATGGGCGCGCTTATAGTAAAGTTGAAAAATAAGTTTACATTTCAGCAATGGCAGCCGCATCTATCACTGCTGGCGAGGTTTCTAACCTCGCCAATCTTTGAGTGTATAATTAATTGTGGACTTTACTATAAAAGCGCGCCTATCCACAAGTTGTAATACGTGGATCAATATCCACATAAATATTAATGTATGGGAACAATTTTACTCGTCATTTTCGGGATCATCGTTTTTGTTGTAGGGATCCTGATTATCTTCCAAATTTTGCAAGCAATTTTCGCCTTCCTATTCTCCGTTGCCTTGTTCATTGTCGTCGTTGGCGGCGCGTTCCTGATTCTCAGGAAAATTTTCAGAGAATAGAAGGTACCAACATGTAAGACTTGGTTGGCACGTTTCCCATATACAAAAAATTAAAGGAAATTCTCTCATGCTGCGAAAAGCTAATTTTGTGCTACTAATTCTCGCCATAAGTTTAATCACAACCAATCTTCCTGCTCAAATCGTCGAAGATGGACTGGTTAGTTACTGGAGTTTCGATGCTAACAATGTTGACGGCAAAACCGTTAAGGACGGCACCGGCAATTACAACGGTACTATCAACGGCAATCTTAAAAAAGTGGCGGGCAAAATCGGTGATGCCTTGGAATTTGATGGAGACGAGACAAACTTCGTCGAAATCGATAGTCCCGAAGATTTTGACTTCAACGCCGATTTCACCTGGTCGGCGTGGATTAAAACCGACTCTTCCGGTCCAGGCGTAATCTTCGCGAAAACGGGTGGTCCAGGGACTGATGATAAAGGCCCCAAAACTTTGTGGGTTCGCAACAGCGTCCTTAACCTCGACACCGGCTGGGTAGGCAATGTCGAAGATGCGGGCAACAACATTGACGACAATAAATGGCACCACATTGCTGTCGCAGGTACGCCAGAAGATAGTAAGGTCCAATTTTTCGTTGATGGCGAAGCAACGGCTGAGGGCGTGCTGAATCTTGCCCAATTCCCTGAAGATGATTGGGCAAGTATCCACATGTTTATCGGTTTAGATGGTAGAGCCGACGGCGAATTCGGTGTTTTCACCGGTATCATCGACGAGTTTAGCCTCTACGATCGAGTGCTTGACGAAGCCGAAGTCGATCAGAACTTCAAGTCTGACACGGGACTCGCCGTTGAGCCTAACGGCAAACTCGCAGTGACATGGGGTCAGATCAAAGCACATCGATAAGACGCTACATATTTCGTAGGCACGCCTTCAAACGTGCCTACACAACACCACAGGCAATAAAATGAAGGTCAAGAACCGAACCATTTTTGAAGGCGACAATCTGCATGTGCTTCGCGGTCTTGACCCTGATACCATTGATTTAATCTATCTGGACCCACCTTTCAACTCCAACCGCACCTTTGAGGCACAGATAGAGAGTGAAGCAGCCGGTGCAGCATTCAAAGATTCCTGGACACCAAATGATTTAGATACCACGTGGCACGGCGAACTATCAGAGAAAACACCCGAGCTTTATCATGCCATCAGTACCGCTGAGTTCAGTCATGGGAAGTCCATGAAAGCCTATCTCATCATGATAGCTATCCGGATGCTGGAGATGTATCGCATCCTGAAACCGACGGGTACCATCTACCTCCACTGCGATGATAACGCAAGCCACTACCTCAAAATGATGATGGATGGCATTTTCGGGAAAGATAATTTTAGGAATGAGATTGTTTGGCAAAGGGCTGTAACGAACAAAGGAAATCTCAAAAAAGGACTGGCACGAGATTCCGATCTCATCTTTCGGTATTCAAAAAGCAACGATTTCGTATGGCATCCTGATGCCGTCACGATTCCCTACGATATGGCGGATCTCGACGAAAAGACCAAACGTCAATATTATTACGTTGAACCCGGCACTCGACGTCTCGTTTCGCATACCTCTATAACTGCTCAGACTCAGGACCCCGATTCTCATCTCACTTATGAGGTAATGGGTGTCACCAGAACATGGCGATGGGCGAAATCTCGGATGTTGAAGGAGATTGAAGCCGGACGCGTTGTGCAAACAAACCCCGGCAACGTTCCGCGATATAAACGGTATCTCGACGAGCAGAAAGGCAAAACACTGAACAACATCTGGTTGGATATTCCCAACTTAACCGCTCGCAATAAAGAACGCATTGGGTACCCCACACAGAAGCCGATTGCCTTATTAGAGCGAATTATTCAAGCGAGCAGCAATTGGGGGGATGTGGTGCTTGACCCTTTCTGTGGGTGTGCCACTACATGCGTCGCGGCGGAACGCCTACAACGTCAATGGATCGGTATTGATTTAAGCCCTAAATCTTTCAAATTGGCAAAGCTGCGTCTTGAACAGCACGGTATCACCAAGACGGTTATCCATCGAAAGCCGAATCCTAAACTTTACCAGCAGCATCGAACCCATAAATATACGCTATTTGGACTGCAGGAAGGCAGATGCAATGGTTGTCAAATGTTAGCACCATTTCGTAAGATGACCGTCGATTACATTGTCGCGAAAGCCCAAGGTGGGACTGATACGCCTGATAATCGGCAGTTGTTGTGTGGTGCGTGTAAATTGCTGAAAGAAAACGGTACACACGAACAACTGATTCAGACATTAAAAAACGGAGGAATTCTGGAATGAAAAAGTTTATGAAGTCTCTTAAGGTCACAGCCAAAATGATAACAGGAGTTGTCCTGATATCCTTTGTAACACACCCAACCGCGCTTGCGAAGCGCGATAAACAGTACGTTGCCAAACAGATTACGAACCTCAAGATAGACGGCGATCTCAGCGAATGGAAACGCGCCGAAATCGTCGCCTTTGACGAATTGAAAGACGTGGGTGATGGAGAGCCGAAAGCCAGCGACTTTACCGGACAAGGTCGAGTGGCATGGACTGCCAAAGACCCAACCCGTATCTATTTTGCCGTTGAAATCACAGACGATAAACTCCAAGATATTAACCCGCCTGATGCCAGATGGTGGGAAGATGACAGCGTTGAATTCATGTTCGATTTCGCCAACGGCATGGTCCGAGATACCCTCGTTCAGTGGACACTGGGTGCCAACGGCAAAGACTTATCCGCCGCTGCATCCAAGGAAAACACAGAATGGGTGCTGATTAAGAACGGCAATGACTACATTTACGAAGTCGCTATCGATCCTACAAAACCGCGGGGCAACCCTCAGTTCGCGAATCCCGGAGAAGGGGACAAGTTCAAAGCAGAAGATGGACTCCTTATCGGACTGAGTTTCCACGCCAACGATTGTGAAGGCGGGGGCCGCCAACATCAGATTGGATGGATGCCAGGCGGTGCCTGGGATGGTCTCTCTTACGGAGACCTTATTTTTGACGATGAGATATTAGCCGTAGAACCTTCAGGCAAACTTGCTTTGACATGGGGCACCTTGAAAAAGTAAAGAAGTTGTCAACTGTCAGCAATTGGCATCAGTAGTTGAAGACCGGCAAGGTCAACCGAACCTGTTAGCAGCCTTCGTTTAACGATGGACTTTGATAGTTATCTTTGCCGACTGCTGAATGCCGAAAGCCGACCGCCATTTAAAAATGCCAAAACCTCACGATTCCTTTACATCTGGAATTACCGTTCGATCCCTCCTCATTGGGACACTCCTCGTTATCGGGAATGCCTACTGGCTCGCCTATGCGGCTGAGATGATTCAGCCGCAATTTCTTCTTAACTTCGTTTCGCTCTTTTTTAATGCAGTTTTTACCCTCTTTGCCGTTATCGGTTTCAACCTCGCTTGGAAAAAACTCTCACCCCGTACCGCGCTGACCGCACAGGAACTCCTTGTTATCTATATCATGGTCGTCATGGTCTCCACCATCGGCGGTCACTCCATGATGACGTTCCTGATCGGTACGCTGGCACACCCCTTTCGGTTCGCCACCATCGAAAATGAATGGGCATCCCTCTTCTGGCGTTACATTCCGACGTGGTTTGTACCCGAGGACTATGCCTTGGACGCTTACTTTAAGGGCGGCTTGAGCTTCTACCTCCCAAAACATTTACGGGGCTGGATGGTGCCGATTCTTGTCTGGACAGGGTTTGTCGCGCTCCTCTGGTTTACACTGATATGTCTCAATAGCATCATCCGCGTTCAGTGGACGGAACGTGAAAAGTTGGCATATCCGATCATCCAACTCCCGCTGCAGATGGCGCAAGGACGGAAAAGTTTTTACAGAAACGGCACAATGTGGGTAGGCTTTTCGGTGGCTGCGGGGATTGAAACGCTCGCAGGTTTGAGCCATCTATTCCCGCAAGTCCCGGCTATCCAGCTGAGTTCCTATTCTATTACGCATCTGTTCACGGACAAGCCGTGGAACGCCGTCGGATGGGTACCTTTATCTATCTACCCATTTATTATAGGCCTCACATTTTTTGTCCCGTTGGACATCTCGATGTCTGCGTGGTTCTTCTATATCTTTGGTAAAGCGGAACGGGTGGTTCGTACGGGGATGTTAGGTGAAGGTGAACTCTATTTTGCGGAACGTGCTGGCGGCGCATGGCTCGCTGTCGGTATCTTGGCGTTGTGGGGCACCCGAAGACATCTTCGTGACGTTATCCTGAATTGCTTGAGGACCCAAAAAGCCTATGATGATTCAAATGAACCGATGCCTTACCGTGTTGCAGTCGCCGGACTCATCCTCGGGAGTATCGGACTTACCCTATTCTCGATACAAGCAGGGATGACCTTGGGCGGTGTACTCGGCTTTATTGTCATTTTCACCTTAATGGCACTCGGCGTTACACGCGTGCGTGCCGAATTCGGTCCACCCTCACACGAAATCCTCGCCCTCGACCCGGCACGGTTGATGGTCGTCACTTTCGGCGCACGCTTCGTCGGGACCGGGAATCTCACAATCATCTCCTTCTATTACTGGCTCAATCGACTCAATGTTTCGCATCCGATGCCGAACCAATTGGAAGGCTTCAAACTCGCAGAACGGGCAGGCATAAATAGCCGTAGACTCGTCTGGGTGATGATGTTCGCAATTGTCATCGGTACCCTTGCCTCATTTTGGGCGTTCCTCTATCTCCTTTATGAAACAGGTGCCTTCGCCGTACACGGATACATCCTCGGTATCGGTGAGGAGGTTTTCGGTAGACGTTTAGAACGGTGGCTTAACAATCCCACCGGCCCGAATTGGGACGGCACACAATCCATGGGGATCGGTGCAGGAATGACATGGATCCTCTACTTCCTGCGGCATAAATTTATCTGGTGGCCCTTCCATCCGATCGGATACGTGATGACGGCTGCAACCTGGGGCGGTCTCGCCGATTTCTGGTTCTCTGTTTATATCGGCTGGATGATAAAGGTGATTATCGTCTCAGTCTTCGGTCTACGCGCACACCAACGCGCAATTCCATTCTTCTTAGGCTTGGTGATGGGCGATTATGTGTTCGTAGGGGGCTGGGCACTCATCGGCACGCTGTTCGATATGCCAACATACGTACTCTGGTCGCCTTAGCCATCAGCATTTCTTTTTGTAGCATAACCTGTTAGGTTGTGCATCTTCGTTGGATAATTATAGGGTGGGTAATCCGGCAACGATCTCCACCGTCTTTAGACTGATATTAATGACACGCCCAATTAAATCTACAATATACTGCGGTTGGTCGACACGATTCGGATCGTTTTTAATGCCGCTCCGCCTATCCACCTTCACACGATACTGATCCACCACCCACTCCAATGCCGAACGCGTGCCTAACCGATACGCAAACACTTCGGCAGGAATACCGTCCAATATAAGGTAGTCGTTGTAGCGGATCTGTGTTTTGTCTTTAGAGAATTTCATCCGTTCCACACGCCAATCCACCTGCATATTCGGCGTTTCCTGAAGCACCAGTTTTTCATACTTCGGATAGGATTCATAGTTGAGATGGAGGTCCGCCAACTGCGCACCCGCTTCAGTAAATCCCCAGAAGTCTTCGGCAAAGGGGATATGGGGTAGATCTCGCTTGAGGTTCATCTCATATTTTTCGCGATAGGCGGGATGGTGCAGGAGACCGTAGGTATAGTGAAAGATGTCCCACTTGGTGAGGGTCTCGTCGCCGTAGTGGGTTCGGAATTCCGCCAATGCCCAATCGGTGATGTTTTCCTGTCGGTTTGTGCCGTCCTCATCGTAGGTGTAGAGGGGGAAGCATTGAAAACTGTCACTTGATGCGAGTGTATGAAGATCAGGAATTAGGTTCGTCATCAGGGTATTAAAACCTGAGCGGAAGCCATGATCACTGACGATTATCACCCGATTTTCTGCTTCGGTCCCTGGTGTGGGAAAAAATCGATGTTGTTGATAACGCTCCTCATTCCAAAAATTATCAAAGTAGAGATATTTTTGACAGAAGGGCCGATACAACGCCGTGCGGAAGTGGGTATCTTCATAGGTACTTAACTCCAGTTTTTTCAGTGATGCCTTAACTTGACGACTCCACTTGATCCGCGGGTCGTTTGTATCAATGAAATCCTCAACAGGAGTTTTAAGGTTGTGTCTTCTCTTTCTGTCAACAGCGGTATTGTATATTTCAATAAAGGTGCGAACCCGTTCTTGTAGCAGAACGAGATCAAAGCCGTATGCTAAATTATCTCTGCTGGTAACAACGCCGTAAGAGTAGAGGCTAAAAATCGTTTCTCCATTTTCATTTTTCGTACTTTTTGATGCCTTATTTCCCATCGAAATAAAGGTTTCAAATTCGGGATTAAGCCCTTCGGTCAACCACGTATGTCGGCTATCCGGTTGAATGGATTTCCACTCAATACTGTCAATGTGTTGGCACGCATTCAGAAAGTCAAATTTCTGTTGTCTGTTCCACAACTCATCGGTACGATAGTAAAATATCTGGGATTTCTTTAATGATTTTTCCGGTTTCTTTTTTACAAACAAGTTGATGCTCACACCAACCCGAATCCCGAACACATTTGCATCCGAGACCTTCAACCCCTTCCTTGCGTTTCCACCTAAATCCAGAGTATAGATTGAGTCGAAATCAGCTGCAAGGTGTTTCCGCATCCCGTCAAATGCGACACTATCAACAAAACTGTTGTTTGTTACGAAAGCAATAACTCCTTCTTTGCCAATCCGATCTGCTGCCCACCGTATTGCTTTCACGTATGGGTCGTAGAGTTTATTTCTAAGGGTTGCTTTGGAGTCTTTTACGTACGTCTCAGCAACCCGTTCATCCATCGTCTCATATTTCCGATTTTTGTTGTTGTCGTTTTCGTTAATCTGCCCCATGTTGTAAGGTGGATTGCCGATGACGACGAACATATCCGTAGCCTTCTGTTTCTCTACGCGTTCCGTGTTTTCACGTGTGAAGAGTTCGCCTTGCTGTTGTTCCAGCAGCTCAAACGTATCGGCAAGCACTATTCCCTCAAACGGTAGATACGTCCCTATGCGTTGGAAGAACTCCTGTTCGATGTTCAAACTGGCGATGTAGTAGGGCAGGAGCATCACTTCGTTGCAATGGAGTTCGTGACGGTATTTCGCTTCCAATGCGGTGCCTTGGATGTCCTGCATCAAACGGACGATAAAGTTGCCCGTCCCGACGAACGGGTCGATGATATGCACCCCCGTATCCGAGAGCGAGCGACCAAACTCGGTTTCTAAGATGTGCGACACGCTGTTCACCATGAAATCAACGATCGGTTGCGGTGTGTAGACGATACCGTGTGTATCCGCCACGTCTTCAGAGAATCCCTGAAAAAATTTCTCATAAAAGGTGTTGAGGAAATGCTGTTTTTGGGAGAAGTCCTTGCAGAGTGCCGCTGCCTGCTCTATAGCAACGTAAAACCGGTCTAAGGGTTCCAGAAACACGTCCCGACTCACTTCATGCCGCATGAGTATGTAACTGACATTTTCAATCTCGCGGGCGATAATGTTTCGGAGCGTAAAGTCTGATCTATTGAAAACGGTTCGGAAAATTCGCTCGGTGAGGATATGTTGGATGAGCATCTCTTCAACGGCATCACGTGAGAGTTCCGGGTTAATGGAGGTGCGGCAGATTTCATAAAAATCAGTGAACGCCGCCTTGAACGCCGGATCGGTTTCGTGGCGTTGATCGATGAGTGTCTTCAACGCGTTCGCGAGGTCAGGTACATATTCTCTGAAATCGGAGACAGCCGTTTGCCAATTGTCGAGCGCGGGCGGGACGTAAGAAAATAGATATTGAAGTGCAGCAATCAGGCGTGCCGGCTCGGTGATGTCCACGTCTAAGGCGTTCTGTCCGTTTTGATATAAAATGGCGCGTTGCGGTGTTTGGAAAAGGATATTGTCGAGTGGGTAACCCGCATCACATTTGTCTTGGACGGCTTTGACGAGATCATCGTCAATATCTTTCGCTTCCCAGTAGGCGAACGGGAGTCCGTATTCGTCGAGGACCACGCCATCAATCACAATACGGTTTCCTTCTGGACTACGCATCGCATATTGGGGAATGAGCGTGGCGTTGAATTGTTTTGCACACGTATCCAGTAAAAAGGCAAAAGGATTGCTGACGGCGCCTTCGTGTGTGGCATTGTGCCGGTCATATTGCTGGAGCGTGGCGTAGTAGTCTCGAATCGGTTTGTGGGTGGGCTTTAGGTTCAGCTTCGGCATGCAGATATGATAACAGGTTTAGCGTTAGAAGGCAAACGAAAATTATATCTTGGCCGTGCCCAGAGTCGCGTTTGTAGTCGTGCGATTCATCGCACGTCAGGGACGCGATGTTTGTAACAGCACATTTCTTTGCGTGCTTCGGCAATTGCCTGTTCAATATCGTCTTGTGCTTCTTCTTCACTCACACCTAGCACTTTTTCCCATATTCTGTCCAATACCGAAAAAACTTGCTCTCGCTGTTGAAGCATCTCTTGATACGCGTCAATTGGAACAATCGCGGCGAGGGGTGTGTTGGCACGTTTGACGATCAGCCGATCCCCGTTTCGGTAAACCCCATCGAGCAATTCACTAAGCTTCTGATGTAACTCCGTTGTTGAAATTTCTTTCCTCATTGTTTTCTCAGATTCGTGTTTTTAGTGTACAAAATGTGAAGCATGATACTAAAGTATACCATAAATCCAGCGAAAAATCAAAGATGCCTGACTCGCCAATTTGACATCTGCCTGAGAATCTGCTATACTCTGCATAATTCAATAGATACCGCGGATTGTGATAAATCTCACAATTGACGGGTCAGTGTAAAGGAGCGAGGTTAGGAAACCTCGCCAGCGGTGCAGTATAGGACCGTATGTGTAAGCAGTGATGCAGTTCAAAGGAATTATATCTGAATGTACAACTTAAATGGAAAAGTCGCCTTAGTAACAGGCGCGGGCGGCAAAAACGGCATCGGTCGTGCGATTGCAACCCGATTGGCGAAAGAGGGTGCCGATGTCGCTGTTAACGATATTACCGAACGACCCTACACCGCTGATCAAGGGAACTGGCAAGGACTGCCCGATCTCGTCCGTGAAATTGAGGCGATGGGACGACGCGCCATCAGCGTCGTCGCAGATGTTGCGGACGTGGAACAGGTGAAAAATATGGTGGACCAGACCGTCGCCCATTTCGGTAAAATCGACATCCTCGTCAACAATGCCGGAACAATGGCTGGCAAAGATCGTGTGCCTGTCGTAGATTTGGCTGAAGAGGATTGGGACAGAGTACAGCGGGTCAATGTGAAAGGCGTATTCCTCTGTTCACAAGCCGTGGCACGTCATCTCATCGCACAGGGAACCGGCGGCAAAATTATCAATATGTCTTCTGTTACTGGGAAACGGGGATCGGCGCGCTTCGCTGCATACAGTGCCTCGAAATTCGCTGTGATTGGCTTCACACAATCGCTGGCATGTGAACTCGCACCCTATCAGGTCAACGTAAACGCTATTTGCCCTGGACTTGTGGAGACAGAACGCTTTGGACACCTTGCCTCTGTGCTAATGCCCGATAATCTCTCCGCTGACGAACAAATCGCGGAATATGAACGCCGTTCCACAGCAGCCGTCCCCATCGGGCGACTCGCTGACGGCGCAGATGTCGCCAAGATGGCTGCGTTCCTCGCTTCAGACGAAGCCGCCTATCTATCAGGGGTCTCCATCACTGTCTCAGGCGGTACAGTGATGGACTAAAAATTAACGCAAGATGCGTTGATCGCTGAGGTCTTTTCCGCCAACAGTCTTGACGATAGATGCACCACGCCATTCCTTAACTTCCAGTTCGTGGAAGGCGTTGACAATGTTGTACTGTGTCGGTAGGTCTTCCCAACGCGCTTTGTGGAATTCGACCGTCCCCTCGCCGCGCCAATGCTCCTGCACAACCCGATTCGGCGTATGCGATGGCGTTAGTACGGCATAGGCAATATCCTCGGTGCCCCATACCCCAGTTCTCGGCATGTATTTATAATGGAGCGTGCCAGTGAGCGGTTGCTCGTCGCTCGACTGCTGCGCGGAAGCGGAGGGGGTTGGTATGGGAACCTGCTCTGTGGCTCTTACGCGCATATCCATGAACTTGAAACCGAGCCAACTGGCGGTGCAATGCGTTTCACCGTTAAAAGTAAGTGGATCTGGAAGTGCACAATAGATTTTAGAGAACCCCAATTCCTCGCGTCCCGTCAAAATTGGATCCGTCAGATTTTCCCACAGCACCGTCAACAGCGAACCGGTTGCTCGGTCCACTTCACCCTCGTAAACCACTGGAAAACTCACGCCGAGCGTATTGTAACCGCGTCCTGCGAGCCACTCAATTTCTTTCATATAGCCCCCAGACACAGACACAACCGGCTCGCCGTTGAGCGAAAAGCCCGGCGGCAAAAAAGCCTCAAGTTGTTCGCTGTTTGTCAAGAAACTCACTGAAACTGACGTTGATTTTGGATTATCTTTACACTCAAATTTTCTACCGTCGGGTCCGTATCTCGGTCCCGTTCTGGGGCCAAAATGCGTTGGCATCCGATACATCGCATTTGGATCGAGTTTGTATCCCATCTCATTCCCTCCGTGTCTTGGGTAATATGTCCCTATTGTATCAATATAGGGTGGAAAGTCAAGCACTAATCAGAACCATTCAATTCTCGCGAAACGCTTTTGTGAAGCACTTTATAAGATTCGATTTATATCCCAACTTCCAAAAATCCTGATTTAGACAATCAAAAACGCAATTTCCTTATCTCGTAGGCAGATTTGATTGGATTTACTCATCCTCAAATATGGTATAATATATTTTCAAAATGGAAGCAGTAAAGTTATATACCTTCCAAAAAATAAGAAAGGACATTCATGAAAGTAAAAATGAAAGCGTGGGTTGCCATCCTTATACTTTTCTGCTGCGGAAGCACTATAGATGTGTTCGCGAATGGAACGCACGCGCCATCGGAAAAAGAATCCACTAATCAAACAACGTCTACTCGCCCGGATAGCCATGCCCCGCTGGGTGTTATGGCGGATCATGCCCATGGTGCAGGAGAACTGATGCTCTCCTATCGTTTTATGGGAATGACGATGGATGGGCTCCGAGATGGAACCACTCGCATTTCACCTGAAGAAGCATTGTACGACTATGCAATGGTACCAATGACCATGCAGATGCAGATGCACATGTTCGGTGCCATGTTTGCACCACATGACAACGTCACCTTTATGGCAATGACGAGTTATCGAAGCAATCTCATGAAAATGAAAGGCGCACATACACACACTACCGGCGGACACGACCACCCCGTAGGCGACTACGAGATGGAAAGTGCCGGACTCGGCGACTTTAGACTCTCAGCACTCATTCCACTTCTCAACACATCAAACGCCGACCTTATCCTCAATGCCGGGGTCTCTATACCGACAGGTGCAATTGACGTAGAAGGCGCACACGGCGGAAGTGAGTTAACCGTTCTGCCCTATCCAATGCAGTTGGGATCCGGCTCTTTTGAACTGAGACCCGGGGCGACTTTCGCAGCGATACACGGATCTTGGTCTTACGGTTTACAAGCACGTGCCACAATCCCACTGAATAATAATAGTCGAGACTACAGATTAGCCCCTACCGTCGGTTCAACATTTTGGGGTGCGCGTAAACTTAACGACTGGATTAGCATTTCTCTCCGCGGTTCATTTGAAAATTCGGGCAATATAACGGTGTCTGCCGAACACACAGAAATGGAAGCCTCCGCAGATGAACACGATCACGGCGCACACGACAGCCACGCCTCACCAGCCGCACCTACACAAACCACCTATATGTCACCGACGATGGATCCGAATCTCCAGGGGGGCACGCGCGGCAGTTTGGCAGCAGGTGTGAACCTTATTTTTCCTGACAGGCTTGACGGAATTTTGGCAGGGCAACGGCTCGCTGTTGAATTTCAGATGCCTATCTACCAGAACCTGGATGGACCACAGATGGCGTTAGAATGGACAATCGTTGCAGGTTGGCAATACGCCTTTGGACTGTGGTAAATGACTCAGTTGTTACGCAGGTTCCATTACTGGCGAGGTTTAGCAACCTCGTCAGTGATACAATACGGGACATTTCATAGAAAAACTGCGTAAATTCTATATTTTTTGAACCGAAGCATAAAACTGAAAGGAGCGATTTATTTGTCTATGCATGTTAGATACAACACCTTCGCAGCATTAATAACCTTCATTATCACGGCATGTCTCGTGAGTGGTTGTGAAAGAATCCCGACACAGGTCATCACCGAGAAACCTATCGAAAAAGTCGCAGTTGCTACCATTACTGAAATAGATGGAAGTGGTCTGACAGGCACGGCGACATTCACGGAAATAGACGAGATGATTCACGTTGTAATCGAAGTTCAGAACGCCACCTCGGGTTTACACGCAATGCATCTCCATACCGGCAGCAGCTGCGCCGACGCGGGACCGCACTGGCACCCTATGGGGGTTCCAGCAGGGACACCCGGTATACCTGTCGTCCAAGCGACGCTGGATACACCACCTATCGGCATAGGTGAAATCGGCAATATCTCAGTTGGCGAAGAGGGTACGGGAGTCTTAGAATTTATGACCCCGTTCTGGTCTCTCGGCGGAGACCCAAACACTGATGTTCTCGGTAAACTCATCATGATTCACGAGGCAGGGGACACCTTCCTAACCAATCCACACGCGCATCAGACGAACGCGCAGATGGATATGAATATGGAAGCAGACACGAATATGGAAACAATCCCACCACACTTCCATCCACCGGGGACACTCCCACATTCCCACGCCAACACGCAGATGAATTTGCCTGCCATCCAGCCGGGCGGTGGTGCCAGAATCGGTTGTGGCTTAATAGAAGTGATGGAATAAACGCATTAATCACGATGTCTCAATGGGTTATCCCAACTGGTAAGTGGGGTTTGTAACTACACCCATAGCGCGGTCTCTAACTGCCCTGTTTACTACACTTCACCTGCTTCTCTTAACGCGTAAGCAATAAGCGATTCGTCCAGATACATCCGTTTTTCTTGCAATAGAATTAAAAGCGGCTTGATTGCATCAATCAAGCCGTTTTCTTTTCCTTCTAACAAAATACCAACTGTGCCTTTGAATAATAATCCCATTTTTGAGGCTACTTGTCGCGCCTTTTTTCATCAATAATGACGAGACATGCCTCGTGTTCCTTTGCGAGTGCTAACACAGCGGCTTCGCCAGAATCGAGTCTATCGTCAGCCAATACGCTTTCTGGATCTGGCACATCAATAACTTTAATCCACGGTGCATTGTCGAGGGCATCTCGGCGAGATTTCTTTTCGATTCCCAAAAACTCCTTTTCGACCTCTCGTGGAATCCACACCTCCGTATAGAGATCACGCAACAGAGAAAGGAGGTCCAAGTGCCAAAGGTAAACGAGTGGACTGTTATTACTGATGACGGGTCTTTCGGGCATTCTCAAGTTCCTCTTGGAGATCTTCAGCTGTACCAAAGAGAGAAAGCCCGTAATCCCCCATCAGATACCAGAACTCTTCGCGCGACACACCGGCAAGACGGGCAGCAAGGCCACTGCTCAATTCTTCATTTTCGTAATACTTCATCGCCAGCGCGACACGCGTTTCCTTATCAATTTCAAACGGTTCTTGCTGTGGAGTCAACAGATCTACAATGTCTTCTGGCAATTTGACACTTGTTTTCTGTTCAAACACCTCGATACTATCGTATGTATTATGAAACACCTCAGCGATATTCATGCCTTGGAGTATAGCAGCAATCAAATCCCGTTGTGCTTCCTCCCATTTTCCGATGCGCAGCCACGCTTCACCCCGCGTATAGTAAAATTCAACGACTTTTGGCTTCAGGATTATTGATTCAGTATAATCAGCAATTGCCTTATCCATTTCGCCTTTGTAGCGATACGCGGTGCCACGGCTGGCATAAGCCTCGGCAAAATCGGATTTAAATTCTATCGCTTTAGTATAATCTGCAATAGCAAGTTCATAGTCCCCCATTGTGCCATAAGTAGCACCTCGATTGCTATATGCTTCAGTATAATCAGGTTTGAGTTCTATTGCTCTGTTATAGTTTTTGATGGCGCGGTTAAACTCACCTTTGCCATTGTAAGCGTTACCTCGATTGCTGTATGCCTCGGCAAAATCGGGTTTAAGGAGTATCGCTTTAGTACAGTCCTCAATAGCATAGTTAACTTCGCCTTTATTCTCGTAAGCTACACTGCGATTGTGATAGACTTCAGCAAGATTTGGGTTCAGTTCAATCGCCCTGTTATAGTCTTCGATAGCACGATCAACCGCGCCTTTTTGGCTGTAAACCACACCGCGATTGTTATAAGCTTCAGCATAATTAGGTTTGAGTTCTATTGCTTTGGTATAGTTTTTAATGGAATTTTCAAAGTTTCCTTGCTCACTATAAACAATACCCCGATTGTAGTAAGGCTCGGCATAGTTATTATTGAGTTGTATCGCCCTATTAAAGTCATTGATAGCACGACCGAAATCAACTTCGTTCTTGTAGGCTACACCACGATTGTTATAGCCCTCAGCAAGATTTGGGTTCAGTTCAATTGCTTTGGTATAATCTTTGATGGCACTGCTATATTTCCCTTTACTATGGTAGACAATTCCGCGATTGTAATAGGTGCTGGCATAATCCGGAGCCAGTTCAATTGCCCTGCTAAAGTTGTCAATAGCAGAACCGTACTCGCTGTTTTTAGCATAAGCGATGCCTCGGGTGTTGTGTACGTCGGCACTATCTGGTTCGGCGGATAATGCTTTGTCGGCGTAATCGAAACTGAAGATATAAGGGGCATGAGCGATCCCTTGATTCAACGCTTGCATCACTTTCTCCTCCACAACGCGGGTTACTTGAGGGTAATGATAACATGTTCAATTAGTAGATGTCAAGCAAAAAGCCGAAAACGAAATAATCCAAATCACTCGCAAAATCCGTTGAATTAAGTAATGAGTTATGGTATCATGCGGCAAACCATAAACGGAGCAAACCGATGAAAATCAAAGATATACAGACAGTCCGAATCAACGTGCCACAACGCGATATCAAGCGCACAGAACCTCGTCGCGAACCGTGGAATGTCCACGCTGAAGTCGCAAATCCGATGTCGCGCTACCCGCAATATAAACGCCACCGTTCCAGTTGGATGCCGAAGACGTGGGACCAGGTCTACGTTAAAGTCACCGCTGAAGACGGCACTTGGGGGATAGGCGAAACCTCTTTCGGCACCCCCGTCGCAGCAATCATTGATGAACACTTCGCACCGATGCTGATCGGTGAAAACTGCTTCGCCGTCGAGAAGATTTGGGATATGATGTTCCGTATGTCCAAACCCTATGGCTCACAAGGCTTAACGAGCTGTGCGATGAGCGGGATTGACATCGCCTTGTGGGATCTGAACGGGAAAATCAAAAATCAACCCGTCTATGAATTGCTCGGTGGTCCCTTGCGTGAGAAGATGTTCGCCTATGCCACTGGTAACGATACCGACTGGCAGTTAGAACTCGGATTCAAAGCCGTGAAATTGGCATGTCCGTATGGACCGGTGGACGGCGAATGGGGCTTGAAAGAAAACGAAAAACTCGTGGCAAAGACCAGAGAAACCGTCGGTGATGACGTTGAAATTATGCTCGACTGCTATATGGCTTTCGATGTCGATTATACCATCCGATTGGCACATCGTCTCCGTCCGTATCGTCTCAAGTGGATCGAAGAATTCCTTATTCCGGAAGATATTGATGGTTTAGTGAAAGTCAGAGAAGCAGTAGATTGGGTAAGTTTGGCGAGTGGTGAGCATCATTACACCCGCTTCCCATTTCAGCAGATTATCGAAAAACGGTGCTTGGACATCCTGCAACCCGATACCTTCTGGGTGGGCGGGATCACTGAATGCGTCAAAATCTGTCATCTTGCAGATGCTGCTGGACTTACTGTAATCTTCCACGGCGGTGGACTCCGACAATCCGGACTCCATCTTTCCGCCGCCATGCCGAATACCCCTTGGGTAGAGTACTATCTCGGTACCCCGCCGGGTGTGCCGTTAGAGGAGACGAAACGGTTTGAAGGTGAGTCTCTCCCGACGGATAGTTACATCTCTCCAAACGACGGGCCCGGGCTGGGTTTGCACATCGAAGAGGCGTGGCTAACGCCGAGGAATCCGCGGTAATATGATACGCTACATCCCCTTTCTGATTCTACTCTGTATCGGTGGTAACGCATACACCCAAACGCTCATTGATTCTATCGTTGCAGTTGTCAACGAGGATCCTATCACACGCAGCGAACTCGAAGATGAAATTCGTATTACGAAACTTATGGGGATACGTGCCGAAATGACACTGACTCCTGCCGAGAAACGCGTAGTACTCAATACTATTATCAACCGCAAATTCGTTTTACAAGAAGCTGAAAGACTTGGTATTGTTGTAACCGAACGTGATACACAGGTAGCCGCAAAGATAGCAGAAATCTCTACCAAATATGCTTCAGATATAGCATTTCAAAGCGTTTTGCAGCAGTACCAGTTAGAAACAGAAGCGATAGAAGCGCGGGTGTATGATCAGTTAATTTATGATGAATTCTTTCGCCGGATATTCTTCAATGCCATTAACACCGAAGAGGTCGCGAAGTTAGCGAAATCATATTACAATACCAATAGCACCGAGTTTATTGTGCCACCCACTGTCACCTTCAAATCATTATCTATCGTCATGCCGACGGATGGATCTGCGACAGAAAAGCAAACTGTTGAAGAACAGGTGTCAAAACTCAATGAACATCTACAGCAAGGCGAAACATTTCAGGCAGTCTATGAAACTTACAAAACACAGTTAGAACTCAAGTTTGAGGTACTGACGGTTGAAGTAGACACACCGACAGGGGCTATTGTAACTGAATTGCAAGTTTCCGAACGGAGCGCGCCGCTTTCCGTTTCGGGGGGGTACCAGATCGTCGAACGCATCCGGAATGATCCATCGTACCAAAGAACGTATGAAGAAGTTCGTGAGGAGCTCACAGAACGGATTCGACAAGAACTGGCAAAAGAGCAGTTTGAAGTGTGGTTAACCAGACGAAAAGAAGCGGAAATCTGGCATATTTTGGATGATGAACTTGCTGAAAAAGAAAATGAGGAAAAGTAAACGGATGCAGCATAATCAGTTTCAAAGGCGTGCTACAAACAGGCAGACTCCGATGAGATGGAAACATTTCGTCGTCGCCATGTTTCTGTCTACCTTTGTTGCCCTGGTTTCTGGAAACGATATAACGGACTATCCGAAAGCATTCCAGAAGCAGCTGAAAGACGCACAGCGCGCTTTTCAAGCGGAAGAGTGGCACGAAGCACTCCGTTTATACCAAACCCTCGCCAAAGAAACTCCAGAATTTTCTATTGTCTATATCGGCGAAGGAGATGCCGCCGCAAAACTGAAGGACTACCCAACAGCTATTACTGCCTTCCAACGTGCCTTGCAACGTCTTTCAACACAACCACAAGGTGATATTACAAGAACTCGCCTACAGGTTATGGTACAAGCCAAGCTCGCTGCTGCGTATCACCGGAACAAGCAACTTGACGAAGCCGATATGTGGTTTCAAAAAGCCATCAAAGGGGCGGGTGAAGATGCGCCAGTGGCGTGGTATGTCGCTTTGGGGCAGATTGAAACCGAGCGTGGGAACTTAGAGCAGGCGCGCAGGTACTATATTGTCGCTGTGCAACTCAATCCAGATACGACCGCTGCCTACAACAACCTCGGACACGTTCTACTCAAACTTAATCGTCTCGACGAAGCGGATGCCGTTTTTCGGGAAGCACTTACGCAAAACAGGACACTTGCGAGTGCTGCCTTTGGGCGCGGTGAAGTTGGCGCGAAACGTGGTCAACTTGCTGTCGCCCAGCACTTTTATGAACGTGCCATCCAACATGCGCCAAAAGAACCGATCTTCCATAAATCGCTCACAGATGTCCTTCGTAAATTGGGCAACAACGCGGAAGCCGAAGCTGCCGAGGTGCGTTACCATCGAACACTGGCGGAACGCTACCGTCGTCAAGCACACTGGTTCATTGAAAACGGACAACCACAGAACGCTTTAACAGTTCTGAAAAGAGCCCTTGAAGTAGATGAAACCTTTATTCCAGCGTTAAAAGATTATGCCTACATCCAGATGCAACTCGGCAAATTAGCAGACGCAAAGCAATCATATCAACGTGTACTCACGATAGAGCCTACTTCACGTCAGGCACTTTTGCATCTCGGTATGATAGAAGCTAAACTCGGAAACCAAACGGCAGCAGTAGCACACCATCTTACGCTTATCCAACATGAACCCGACTATATGGACACCTATGTTCAACTTGCGAACCTGTATGAAAGGGCTGGAAACTTGGAAGCTGCCGAACATGCACTAACCATGGGAATACAACACGAACCGACATGGGCACCCGGCTATTTGTGGCGTGGAAAAATTTATCGGAAACAGAAGCAGCCCAATCAGGCAGAAACCGATTTTCGCCGTGCAATCCAACTCGCACCAGATGTCCCCTTTCCGATGAAAATTTAAAGCAAAATATCGTATCATTTAAAGTGAAGTTGTGTAGTCGTTGAATTTGAAGAGGGACACAACAGTATGGATGGGCTTTGTCGCTTTAAAGCCTGCAGCTCTTCGTCAACTTCTACCTTACAAAAAGGAGCACTAATAATGTTAAAATTTCAGATCGCTTTGATTGCGATCTTAATCGCTTGTGTCACCTTCGTATCCTGTGAAAGAGGACAGCAAATGTTAGATCCGGTTGCCGATGACATGATGGCAGCTGACGATATGATGGATATGATGGACCCAACAATGTATATGTCGTGGGCAAGCGTTTCACTTCCAGCACCCGAACAAACCTTAGAGGAAGCTATTGCAGCCATGAATCCTGGGGGAACCGGTGCAGCACACGGCGAAGGTACTCGCACCGCCTATATCAACGATATCGGTGTCATGGCGAACATAGAAGGCACAGCTTATCCGGCAGGAACCACGATTGTCAAAACAATCATGGATGATGCCAACACATTTGTCGAAAAGAAAGCATTGATGACGAAAACCGACGATCCGATGTACGCCGATCATAATGGTTGGATGTACGTCAAGTATGCTCGCGCGTCCGAAGCGGACGAATACATGATGGTCGGCGGTGGTAGCTTAGAGAATAGCATGGGATGCCACGGATGTCACGCCAAAGCCGAAAACGACAGTGTCTTCGTCTCACTCGCTACGGATGATATGGAAGGTACAGACGACATGATGATGGATATGGAAAGCCACACATCATGGGCACATGTCACACTTCCAGAGCCTGTCGGAACGGGGGCAGCTCACGGCACGGGTTCCCGTACTGTATATTTCAACGAAGCCGGTGCTATGGCAAACATGTCAGAAACAGCTTATCCCGCAGAGACGGTGATTGTCAAGGAATCCATGGATGCTACCAACACATTTGTTATGTCAGTCGTAACGATGACGAAAACCGACGATCCGATGTACGCTGAGCATAACGGTTGGATCTACGGCGCGACGCAGCGTCAATCAGCAGCAGATGAGTTAATGATGCCACACCAACTGAGTGTGGAGATGGCAACGGGCTGCCACGGTTGCCATGTAAAAGCACCTAATGACAGCGTCTTCGTCTCACTCCCGATGGACGACATGATGGACGCGGATATGGGCAACAACGGCATGGATGGCAATGGTGCCGATGTCCAATAATTCTATCTTATCATACCTATAAAAAGGGGACCGAGAACAGCATTCCGTAGTTGTCGGTCCCCTCTTCTTTTTCATCTTATACTTTAGGCAACAAACGCCCCACTCTGTGGTGGCAGTGAAATACTTATGGATTCCCCTGATATTGTCACTGCGCTTCCATTCAGCAAATCTCTCACAGAAGTTTGTAGCAACGAAATCGGGACATCAATTGTTTGAGAACGGCGACTCGTATTTAAGGCAATTAGAACAGAATGCGTCTCTGAAATGCGTAGATATGCGTAGGTCCCATTTTGAACGTTTAGATGAACAATTTTTCGGCCACCGGAAGTAAGTACCGAAAATTGCTTCCGTAACGTTCCCAACCGTTGGAAATAATCTAACAAGTCTTTGTCCGCTTCATTTCCCCACGGTATTGGTAACCGCGCCTCCTCGAAACGTCCAAGTGGATTCCGCTGTGAAACCCCCACTTCAGTCCCGTTGTAGATCACAGGTGGCGCAGAGAGTGTAAACAATACAAGTGCCACCAACCGGACCTTCGCCTTATCCTCTTTTGCCAAGTAGAGGATGCGGGTCATATCGTGATTATCGAGAAACGCTGGAAGTGAAAAGTCCTTTGGGAAATATGCCTCATGCGATGCCAAAAAACTCTCAAATTCCAGCAGTGTCAAAGTTTCGAGGACAAAGGTCCGTCGGAGCGCATCCGCAAGCAAAAAATCGAGACATCCATCAAAATGCGGGATGTAGGACGCGATTCCTTCCGAATGGCTCACAACCTCTCCGAACAAAAAAGCGTCAGGGTTCACAGTTTTACATGCTCGTCGGAAATCTGCCCAAAAAGTATGCGGTGGACCTGGCGCATAGTCCAGTCGATAACCATCAACGCCGTTACGGAGCCAATGTTGCGCACACTGTAGCAGATAATCACTCGCCGGCTTGTGTTTCAAGTTCAGCTGCGGCATCCCCTTCACACCGAAAAAACTTGTGTATTCGTCGGGCCATCGCTGCCATGTGTACCACGCTCGATACTTGCTGTCTGGATCACGCTGTGCTGCTTGAAATGTCGGATGCTGGTTTGACCAATGGTTGGCAACAAAATCAAGAATAACCCGCATACCGCGCTGATGCGCTTTCTCAATAAATTCTATCAGCTCAGCGTTTGTTCCAAACCGAGGCTCAACAGTGTAGTAATCCGTCGCATCGTAGCCGTGATGCGTTGGGCTTGCGAAAAGCGGTGAAAGCCAAACGGCACTGCAGCCGAGTGATTGAATGTAGTCCAGTTTCTGGATGGCACCACGGAGTGTCCCACCGAAAAACCCAGAGAGGTTTGTCGGTTTTTTCCATGCCCCACCGTCTCCCGGATAGAACCGATCAAGGAAAATATGATAGATAACAGCATCATGTACCCATTTCGGCACGTCGTAATTGTCAATTGAAATAGCGAATTCGGTTGCTTCGGATAACACTCGCGCTTGGTTGTCTGCAAAGATCCATCTATCCGAACCCATAATACGCCCACCCATTCGGTAGCGTACTACTGTGCCATTCGGTTGTGGTGGAATCTGTCCGTGCCAGTGGTGCACATATCGCCATTCAAGTGCGTTCCATACCGATCCACCTGACACAAGTTCAAACGTGGTTTCTTCACCATCTACTACCATCCAACAACGAACCAAATCGTAGGCAATACCGCCGGACGTGGTTACGTGAACGCTAATTGGTTGATTCGGCTGTGGTCGCGATAGGTTTGAAAGTGGCGGTTTTAATCGGTGAAGATGCTTGATGCCCACTAAATTGCTTTGGTACTCAGCGATACGGTTCTCAAAATCTCTTTGCGTCCCAAACATAATTTCCTCTTTTGAGAAACAAAAAAGCCGTGTAGCAGGTACACGGCTTTTTGATATTTCTTATGAATTTGCCTACTTATCGCCCCAAGCACGTCCGCGTGGAATCAATAACAACTGTCCCACACTCAGTCTGGTCCGGTCAAAGATGTAATCATCTTGGTTGGCGGCGACTAACCGTTTCCACATCTCAGCGTCATCGAAAATTTCAGGACGTGCAGCGATGCGTTTGAGTGCGGCCTCTCCGTTTTGCTCCTGAATATCCGCTTCCTTTACATGGTATTTATAAAGCACCTCAGGACTGGTGATGCTGAAGCTGAAACTGTGCGAACTTTCAAGGGCATTGCCTGCCATATCAGTAGCACCGGAGACGGTGACAGTGTACATACGTCCTGCGCGCATCGGCATATCGGATGTAAACGTTACGGAATCGCCGCTACCGCTCACGGTCCCTGATAGCGTCGCATTCATCGGTTCACTCATCGAATCTTCCGTTTTTGTCACGGCGACATCCACGGAAACACTATCGCTATCAACCGGTTCACTGAATGAAACCGTCAGACTATTCATCACATTCAGAGAATCTTCATACTCAGAGATAACTGTGCCATCTGCGGGTTCGTTCATTGTCACGGTCGGTGGGGTCGCGTCGGTGTAAGTAAATTTCTGTGAAAGCGTGACCGGTACTTCGGGTTTCCCTTTATTCGTAACGACGACAGACACAGTTTCTCCCGCCATACCACCTGGCGTCACTGCCGTAATTTGCGTTTCACTTGGAACGGTTACACTTTGGGCATTTTTTCCACCGAACGTCACGGTTACGCCGTTTTTCATATCAAATTTTTCGCCAGTAATCTGGACAGTCGTCCCACCGGTTTCAGGTCCCTGCGTAGGACTCATCCCGCTGGGTACCGGTTCTGGATTACAGCCAGCACATCCTGCCATCCACGCACAGACAATCGCAAGGACAGCCAGCACGGCTATATTTCTGGGTTTCTTCATTAATTTAGTCTCCTTATGCTCAGAAGGGTCGCATTTCAGACCGCGGTTTTGGCGCAGCTTGTCATCTAAAACTTGCTATTAAAAAAAGGATTTCGTGGATTAGAGGGGCCCCCTAAATTACACCTTAAATTATTATACACATAAATTGATAGCGTTGTCAACACTTTTTTACGGAGCCTGGATGCAAAACTTCTGCCACGAATATCCTAACCGCGCCAAGTTGTCCGCTTTAACGGATCACTGACACTGACAGTTAACTCCGGGCCGAAACCTTCAATTGATAACCTGACCGTGTCTCCATCACCAATTGCGGTAAGTGCTTCATGATGTGTTCCTGTCGATACGACATCACCAGGCTCTAATGTTAGCACATTGGTCACCTCAGCGAGCAATTCGGGAATAAAGCGCGCCATAGAATTGGTAGAGAAGTCGTGTTGCAGTCCGTCATTAATCCAGAGTTGCACACCGAGTGCGTTTGCATCGCCTACTTCATCAGCAGTAACGATCGCTGGACCCATCGGCGCAAACGTGTGCCAACTTTTTCCTAAGAAGAAACCGCCGGGCAACCCACGCGCTGATACATCAATAAATTGGGTGTAGCCAAACACGCAATCCAGCGCGTTGTCTTCGGATAGATGCTTCGCCGTTTTACCAATCACAATCGCTAATTCCGGTTCAAAGTGGAACACAGTTACGTCCGCTTCTGGAAGTTCCACCGTGTCCTTCGTAGCAATGATGCCAGTCGGCGATTTCAGAAAGGCGTTGAAATCTCCACGGGACGGACTATCGGGTTCAATGTAATTCCCCGCAAGGCAGACAAGTTGACCAGGGCTCGGAACTGACGCTTTAAAACTAACGCTATCTAAGGCAATAGCTGCACCGTTTTCAGCTGCATCCGCTATTGTTGAACCAAGGCTATCAAAATTCTCAATCACTGTCCGTATCAGTTCTTGAGGTGTATGATACGAAATCCCGCTCAGCGCGTCGCCGAGATCAACGATTCCCTCATCCGTTATCACACCGAATTGATAATCATTAAAGAAGGCAAGTTTCATTTAATTTTCCGCTCCTCTGTTAAGACGTTTCGCAAGCGGATGACTCCGCTCCGCTAACGGCAGTTGCACCTTTCGCCCGCTGAAGTGTGAAACGTAGGTTGCGCTGACACATTCAAGGGAAGTCAGGGCGTTGCGTCCACCGAGCTCTGGTTGATTTTTATTAAGAATCGCATCTCGTATATTTTTCGCACTCCAGATAGTGTGGCGCGACTGCCACGCCTTCCCAGAGATTTGAAAAGCTGATGCGTCAAGTTCTATTCGCTCCCACGCGGGTGTATGCGAAGCGAAAGAAACATCAAACGGACAGAACCACATTTCGTCTACACCGGTATCCGGGTGCGGTTTTATCATCAACTGCCCCTCCGAACCGAGTAGATGCGGCCCCATCATCCATCCGTGTCGTGGCTCTCGGCAATAGAGTTCCATAATACCGTAGGCACTGTTCCCACCCCCGATATGCACGAGCATCGTATCTCCTGCCACAATACCGTTGTCGCGTCGGTCGGTTTTGCATAACTCGCTGCTGTGCATAATGTCCGCCGCGCTCACATCCTGTCCCTGATATGTGATATGTGCTTGGATCCAAGAAATACCATCTAAGAAGAAATCCATCTCATCAAAATAGTGCACACCCATCTCCATCAACTCGAATCCTGCTTCGCGTCCCTTGCCAACCTCGCGAATTGAACGGAGTTCACCGATTTTACCCGCATCGATTAAGGATTTCGCGTGCCGAAAAAGAGGGGTAAACCGAAATTGATGACTGACCGCTAAGTGTACACCTGCCTCACGGCACGCCGCAAACATCTGATCCGCGGTTTCCAAATCAACGGACAACGGTTTTTCACACAAAACGTGAACGCCGGCTTTTGCAGCGGCAATCGCAACTGGGGCGTGCAAAGGGGCGTGCGTACACACACTCACGATATCAAGTGCTTCACGTGCGAACATCTCTTCATAATCGGTGTATCGGTTCGAGACACCATATTCATCGGCCCGGTTATTGAGCGCATCGGGATTGATGTCACACATTGCAACAAGATCAACTTCCTCCAAGTTCGCGTGCGCGCCAGCATGACTCCGACTAATCCCGCCACAACCGACAATCCCTGCCCGTAATGCCATGAGTTGTCTCCTGAATTCAGTTTATATTGATGATTTAGGCACGACCTTTCAGATTTCGCCTTAAGATGTATTATACGTTGATAGAAAAAGAGTGCAAGCCAATTTTCTAATTTTCCTTGCGGTTCGTTTAGATGGTTTGTCTATGAACATCCGTTTGCGTATATCCGCTTGCCATTTCGTTCCAAACCACACCCCGGGCTAACTTTAAGAAATGCTCATCTCTAACAACGCCTGCCACTGTGTTTCATCCACGAGAACACCCTTCTCAAGACTCTCCTGTCGTGTCCGCAACATGCCTTCCCCCGGATACCTTACACTTTCGTTTTCATCTAAGGGTGTTGCTGTATGGAAGTCGTCGACAATCGCTGCCACCGTTTCATCCAATGCCGCTTGCCCCATCATCCCTGTCGCATTTATCGCAATATAGACTTGAGAAACTGCGTATTCAGAGCCTTGTTTCCCGATTTCATGCGTCGCTTGACCGCCTGAGATAACGGATGCCATTGTGTCAAGCACCAAAGCCAACCCGGACCCCTTCCAGTAACCGATAGGGAGTGCCCTTGCAGAATCAAGAATCTCTCCCGGTTCAATTGTTAACGCACCCTTCGTATCATATCCACCCGGTAGCGGTAATTGTTTCCCTTGGAGCTTCAAAACTTCTAACTTCCCATTTGAATACTGGCTCATCGCCATATCCAGTAGAATATGTCCTTCCGCTCTCGGCACCGCCATCGCCATCGGATTGTTCCCGATCTTTTTCTCAGCGGAACCCCACGGCGGCATGAGTCGGGTCGTATTGGTCCAACATATCCCGATGTACCCCGCTTCCGCGGCTTGCAGAGCATAGGCACCACCACGCATCCAATGATTTGTCTTTGAAAGTCCAACACACCCAATACCGTGGACATCAGCAAGTTCCGTTGCCCGTTGCATACAGAAATGGGCATTGACAAGCCCGACTCCCATCTTGCCATCCCACCGTTCCAACGCACCGAAGCTCTCAATCTTCTCTGGTTGTGCACGAAAATCAATCTGTCTGCTCTCCAGCCCAGCAACGAATCCAGGGAAACGATTAAGTCCATGTGAGTACACACCGTCGCGTTGATTTTCAGCAAACAGGCGCGCACATAACATTCCTCGCTCGTCGTCAAACCCGATTGCTGCGAGCACACGATAAAATTCATCACGTAAAGTTTGGAAAGGCACACGTTTCATATAATTTTGTCCTCATCGGTTTATTGAACACCATTATGCCTAATGTCTGAGAAAAAAGCAAGATATTTTGTATTCGTTTCAGAGGCTTTCGTTATCCGCAAGCGGCTTTGATTTTCCTTGCGTGAAAGCGTCTTATAATATATCATAGATACTCACAGACTCGGTTTTTTAAAGCATTTTATTTCCTTTCTCAACTCTCAACGTCCCCCAAAGAGGAGGAAGCAATGGCATTCTCAAACGATGTATTCAGAGTTTTCAACTGTATGCTTATTGGATGGCTTCTACTCGTCTTCGGGAATACTGTGACGAATTCCGAGGAAGAGCCGCTAAAAATGGAACCGATCGAGGTAATCGGCGTGACCCCCCTCCACGGCGTGGGACTCCCCAAAAATAAGGTTCCGACGAATATCCAAACGGCAACTCACACCGAAGTTGACGCTGCCCAAAGCTTAAACCTCGCCGAATTCATCAATCTTAATCTCGGCAGTGTGCATGTTAATGAGGCACAGAACAACCCTTTCCAACCCGACATCCGTTTCCGTGGTTTCACGGCTTCCCCGCTGCTCGGGTTGCCGCAGGGATTAGCCACCTATCAGGACGGTATTCGTGTTAACGAACCCTTCGGTGACACGGTGCACTGGGATGTCATTCCCCAATCCGCAATCGCCAGTATTAATTTGATGCCTGGTTCAAATCCACTTTTCGGCTTGAATACGCTCGGCGGTGCCCTCTCGCTGAGGACTAAAACAGGTTTCACGCACCCTGGTCACGACATAAAACTCTACGGCGGTTCCTTCGTTCGCAGAGCAATCGAATTTTCCAGTGGTGGTCACAATCAAAGGTTGAGTTATTTCCTCAGCGGAAATCTCTTTAGGGAAGACGGCTGGCGCGATTTCTCTCCGTCGGATGTCAGGCAGCTGTTTGGCAACGTCGGTTGGGAGCAAGACGCGACCACGCTGAACCTAAGTCTAACTTTGGCAGATAATGAACTCTTAGGCAACGGCGCGCTCCCTGTTCAACTCCTTGAGACAGAACGCAGTTCTGTGTTTACACACCCAGACATGACCGCAAACAACATGCTTCTTGCCAATTTACGGAGCAGTCACGCATGGTCAGATAACCTTATGTTGGCGAGTACCCTCTACTTTCGGCGTAACAATATTGAGACTTTCAATGGAGACGACACAGATTTTGAACCGTGCGAAGATCCTGAAAACGCAGGTTTTCTGTGCACTGAAGAAGAAGCAGACGAGGAACGCGTGAGAGACCAGTTCGGAAATGATGTCCGTCTCACTGCGTATACGTCTGATGACGATGATGATGAGCGCGACATTGATGGCAACGACGATGACGATGAAGGTGAATTCGACGCCACAAACAATACCAGTCAGACTCGTCAAGGCAGCTACGGCGCGACCTTACAGGCAACCTTCACCAATCCTCTCATCAACCGCGAAAACCAATTTATCATTGGTGCGAGTTTCGACAGCGGCGGTGCCTTGTTCAACTCTGAAACGGAACTCGCAAGTCTAACACCGGATCGAGGAACCGTTGGTAGCGGTATTTTTGAAAGCGAATCTTTTGTGGATGTTGAGGCTGCTGTTCAGAATATAGGCATCTATGCAACGAACACTTTTTCCATCACACCGCAGCTCGGGCTCACGCTATCTGGACGCTATAATAGAACCGAGATTGAATTGCGGGACCAGATAGGTGTCGAACTCAACGGAGACCATGCTTTCAACCGTTTCAACCCGGCAGTGGGATTAACCTATCAACTCTATAGCGGACTTTCACTTTACGGGAGTTATAGTGAGTCTTCACGTGTACCTACACCTGTGGAACTCACTTGTGCCGATCCCGAGGCACCATGCAAATTGCCTAACGCATTCATTGCAGATCCGCCGTTGGATCAAGTAGTAACAAAAACTTTTGAGATAGGGTTGCGGGGTGAATTAGGCAAAATCAGCTGGAATGCCGATCTTTTTCAAGGAACGAGCTTTGACGATCTCATTTTTGTGAGTAGTGGTGTGCTAACGAATGAAGGCTATTTCCAAAACGTCGCCCAAACCCTTCGTCAAGGTATTGAACTTAGTATCGGTGGCAGTTTTTTTAACCGATTGCACGGTCTGCTCAATTATACTTTCATTTCAGCGACTTTCGAGACCGATTTGACAGTCAGCAGTCCAAACCATCCCGAAGCGAGAGGCGGCGAGATTGATGTGGAGAGAGGCGACCTTATACCGGGTGTTCCACAACATAACCTCAAGGCAGATATTACATTTGTTGTAACCGACGCGCTGTCCCTGGGAACGAATATCCTTATCAATTCCAGTCAGGTCTTCCGTGGTGATGAGGGTAACCTAATCGACCAGATACCAGGCTACAGTATCGTTAACCTACGCGCCAGATATACGTTATGGAATAATCTTTCCATCTTTGCTAAGGTGAACAATCTTTTCGATGAAGCGTATGAAACCTTTGGTCTGTTCGGGGAAGCGGACGAAGTCTTAGGAGATGAATTCGAGGATTCACGTTTTCTTTCTCCGGGTGCCCCCCGCGCTGCCTGGATTGGGATTGAGGCAGCTTTTTAAGTCTCGCCAATCGTTGTGTTCCTATTACCACATTTTGACCCATTGTGAAAAGGGTGTCACAGGCTGCGTTTCGCTACGGATGACCCACTTGAAATCGGGATCCTGCCAGTAAATTGTGCCTGGATGATCCCCATCCCGGAGATAACGGATGTCAATTGCCCAACGGACAATCTCGCTGGTCGTATGGGGCAGCGATCGGTGGAGCGTCAGGTTGTGGAATACTAAGGCATCCCCTAATTTCATCGGACACGTCACGATACGGGAGTCCTCTATAAGCTCATCCATCACCTCAAGAAATTTACCTTCCCGTTCTTCTGTATGGTGATTAACCACGCCTAACCGATGTGAACCTGCGGCGACTTGTAAGCAGCCGTTGGTCTCATCGACCGGTACCAACGGTATCCAGGCAGTCGGGATGAGTGAAGTTTCGCTGACTGTCCCAAAATAACCGCTGTCCTGATGCCACGGGACGACAGTCAACTGCTGACCGGGAAGTTTCGGACGTGCATTGAAAACAGGATGTCCGATAACATCTGTACCTGTGAGTTGACCGATTGCCTCCACAAGGCGTGGTGCATGGTGCAGCTCGAAAACCTCAGGAGTCGCAACTTGGTTGCGCCAAGAACGACCGAAGCGATTGGCGTGTTCACCAGCGACCTGCGCGAATCGTGTTTCAAAAGGGAGTGCCGCCCCTTCATCCTCAATAATTCCGTCCGCTTTCAACTCGCGAATTATACCGTCCACGACACCGGCAAAACTGTCCCGCACACCATTGATGGCGGATACAGGAATAACGTTTTTCAGTAGCAAATACCCATCGTTTTCCCACTGATCCATTTGTTCAGGTGACAGCGGTGTTGTCTGTTTCTGATTCATGTTCATTTTTTATTTAATTCCAAGGTTTACGCAATTTTGAAAATTAAGATGACATAGAGGAAAAAGATTGTAAAAATCATAACACACCTGACGAAAAAAGTCAAAAAACAGAATCTTAGTAGGTTGGTTGAACGTGTAAAACCCAACAAGTAACTGACAACTGACAACCGATAACTAAGAAATTGACATTTCGTCCAGAAAATGCTACCCTACACATCAAAGGAGGAGGCACAATGGCAACTTTAACGCAAACCGAGAACCGAATCAGACCGCTGTATATTGACGGATACACCGACCACCTTAGCTACGTCCCTGGTGAAGAAATTGCGTTTCATATCTCAACGAGTGCGGAGAACTACTCGCTTGAGATTGCCCGTATCGGTGCGACCCGCGAGGTCGTCTGGCATCAAACCGAGCTTCCCGGTGAAGCACAACCGATACCTTCAGATGCATCATCGCAGGGATGCGGATGGTCCCCTATCTTCACGCTCGAAGTCCCCGAAACGTGGCAGAGCGGTTATTATGAAGGCACCCTCCGGGCAACCGATGGCGGTGGTGGTCACATCTATCGGAATCAGCGCTCGGCTGAAAGTACGCTCTTCTTCATTGTCCGTCCCGCGAAACCGGGAGCGAACACGCCTATTCTGCTACAACTCTCTACCAACACCTATAACGCCTATAATAATTGGGGAGGCTTTAGCCTATACGGGTATCACGGGGCAAGCAAAATACAGGGAAACCGCGTCTCATTCGACCGACCGACTCGCGGCATTTTCAGTAACTGGGAGGCGGCTTTTGTTGTCTGGGCGGAACAGAACGGATATACGCTCGATTACGCCGCGAACTCCGACTTGGAATTTCACCCTGAAATGCTGGAGCATTACAAACTCGTGTTGAGTGTCGGGCACGATGAATACTGGTCTGCCCCCATGCGTGACAATCTTGAGGCATTCATCGCCAACGGCGGAAACGCTGCCTTCTTTAGCGGGAATTCCGTCTGCTGGCAGGTCCGCTCCGAAGATGACGGCAGAGCCCTCGTCTGCTGGAAGCAAACCTACAATCAGGACCCGGTTTATAAGACTGATGACCACAGCACCCTCAGTACGCTATGGAGCCACTATCTCGTAGGTCGTCCTGAAAACGAGCTGACCGGTGTCGGTTTTCTGCAAGGAGGTTATCACCTGAGTCACGGTCAATTTATGGATGGCCCCGGGGAATATACCGCCCACCGTCCAGAGCATTGGGTGTTTGAAGGCACGAATCTCGCTAAAGATGATACTTTCGGTGGTGAAAATACCATTGTGGGTTACGAATGCGACGGATGCGAGTGGACCCTTGAGAACGGTTTGCCGGTTCCAACCTACCGTGACGGCACACCTGAAGGGTTCACAATCCTCGCAACGGCACCTGTCCGTTGGCATCCCGATGACTGTGAATGGTACGAACGCTGGGAAAGAGGAAGAACCGGTGCCGCAACGATGGGCATCTATACAAAAGGCGGGACGGTCTTTACCGCTGCCACAACCGATTGGTCACACGGGCTAGCGGGTGGCGATGCGATGGTTGAACGCATCACGCACAACGTTCTGCGCAGACTTTCAGGATAAACATACGCGATTATATCTCTTTGCGCTGGAATGCGACGTGTGCCGTCAGAAATAGCAGGATAAAAAAGAGCAACAATAGTGCTACGTCCAGAATTGCGCCTTTGAATGCCTCCTCTAAACGCACCCGGTCCTGAAATTTGGGAATGCTTTCAAAGGAGACGGGTTTATCAGACATACCTTCTCTAACGAAAGGAACGTGTGGACTGTCTGGATCGGCGCGGTCGGCAGCAATGAGGAAATCGTTGAATTCATCAGCATAACGCTCTGCGTTTTTCAAGAAATTCAGATGTCTTTGAAACCCCGTCCCGGCGAGAGATTCAATTGCGTATTGCACAATTGCTGTCGGTGAGATACGATTGAACTCTCTCGCAATCTGAATCTGGTTGATTTGTGCGTTTAAGTAGGCTCTCTGCAATCTTGTGCCTTCTCTCGCCTCCTCATTGAGAAACTCAGCCCAGAGCAGTGTTGCGGGTGTTGGTGGACGCGTGCGCGTCGGGGCTTCCTCCTCTAAGCCGCGTGCTAAGTAGCGTTCCTCGAGTCCATTATGACTGAAATGTATCGGACTGGGACCTCGACGGATTGATGGCTGGTTCAATCCACTCATAATTGTCCCAAGCATTGATGGCACAAGGATAACCCAAATTACCCATATAAGCAGCAGGATGACAAGGCTTGTTGAGGCGTTGTTAGTGAGCGTGGATATAAGGATTCCTAAGGCGATAAAGACAGATATATATATCAAGCCGACGACGAAAACACCACCGATTCTACTCCATTCTTGTGCAGTGAGTTGGAGAGTGCCAGAGAGATAGAGTAACAGGAGATTAACCAACGCGCCGCTCACAAAAACAGCACTGAGACTGATAAAGACGCTTAAGAATTTACCAGTGAGCACTGTTCGACGCGCAACGGCATTCGATAACGTCAATCGCAGTGTTCCACGCTCCACTTCGCCAGAAATCGCGTCGAATGTAAAGACAAGTGCGAGGAAACTGAGGATACTGGAAATGATGAGGATCCAATCGATTTTTAAGAATGTTGGAAAAATATCTTTCGCTTTTATTGATGGAAATCCACTATATTTCAGTCGCCATATACCAGAGAAATTATAGTTTTCTCCATCTATGGAAGCGTTCGATCCCCATCCCGCACTCCATCCTAACACAAATTTCGGTAGATAGTTTTCACTGCCATGCGCGCAGAAAGAGAGTGGCGATGGCTTCTTCTGAAGGGCACCGGGACCTCGTACAACAAAATTGTAAAGATTGCTGCTATCTTCTTCCAGCCCTGCCAAATACGCTGATACCTCCCGCCTATATTCTGATTGCCGTGTTTTATATGCTTCAATATGGCCCAAGGCATTGACAATCATCAAAAAAACAGTGAGCAACAGAGCGAGCGCGAAACGGAGGCTACTCATCTGTTCAAATAATTCTCGTTTCACAATATGCCACAGCATTTCAGATCTCCTGCCGAGTGAAGATAGCGAAGGTAACCATAAGGAATATCGGATTTAGAAAGAAAAGTAGAAGTAGATCCAGGAATGCGAAGTTACTGGCATCTTCCCATACACTCGGCGGATGATAAGAGAACCGTGGTGCATCGTCCCACAAGACGGCTCCTTTATCACTTGCAAACCATTGGCGTGAACTGAATGCCTTTTTATCATGGAAATAGTCCAATACCGTTTCTCTATATTGGCGTCCTGCTTTGAAAAAATCTTGCATTCTCGCGAGACCTGTCCCTGCCCACCCTTCTGTTGAGAGGTAATATAAACCTGTCGGTGAAAATCGGAGCGCGTTTTGGGCAATACTTGATTTACGAATGTAGGTCTCAGAAAAGGCGTTCTCTCGTATCCGCCAAGTCGATTTCGCCGCATCCATCTGCAGAGATGTTAATGCTTGATAGTAGGTAATAGCATTAGGGATATGGATTTCCAATTCTTCCGGAATATATGACGTATTTTTGCCTTGATGGATATAACCTCTTGAACTGCCACGTCCGGAATACCTCAGTAGCAGAGATGGATTTTCAAATGGATTGCTGAGTTTGTCTTTCTGTCGATAGAATCGGTCCGAAATCTGGTCAATTTCTCGATTCACCTGTTCCATCTTCTCTTCTGTATCAATGAAACGATTCACAAGGAACAGACTCACGTTCGGATAGAGCAACGTCAAAACGACCCAAATAAACATTGAAAAAATTAGCGATGTCGCCGTGCGGTGAAATATGCTGGAGATAAGTAATCCGATGAGGTAGAACGTGGAGGTATAGATGACTGTTGTGAAAAAGATGCTTCCGATTCGGAAAAAGTCATCAGCACTATAATGGATCGCTGGAGATTGAAGTTGTAGCAGCAGTGCCAGTAGAAAACTCATCAGCAGTGGTAGCGTAAGGCATAACATGGCCCCTAAATACTTTGACAATACAATCAGCCCGCGTCCAACAGGATTGACAAGGATTAGGCGTAATGTGCCATTCTCTCGGTCACCTGCTATCGCATCATAAGCAAAGATTAGCGCGAGGAGACTTAAAAGGATTTGGAAGATGGATACCAGATCTATATCGGCGAGTAGGTGTCGGAAAGGATTACTGAAACCGGTATTACGGTGGACATCATCCCACAAAAAAGGGACCTCTCCAATGTGGATTTGGATAGAGTTCTTTGCTCGCTTGTCAAGTCCTTGATTAAAAAGGCGCAACGGATTCGGATTTCTATCAAGATATGGGCTGAAATATGAGTAAGTTTCGGCACTAAAGGTCTGTTCCTGATGTGTTTGAAACTCTGCAGTGTAACTCGCGAGTCGCCGCTCATAATTGTCCCTTAAGACAATGCTCCCCGCAAGTACAAGTGACATAGACGCAATAACAGCAACCAAAAATCGGAACGTCATTAAATTGGTTAAAAGTTCATGTCGAATCAGCGTCCAAAGCATTGCGGCATATTCTCCTTTGACCTAACTTTCATCTATACACCGGTTTGGATGCACTTTTCAGGATACAGTTAGGATGAAGCGATGTTTCGGAATTTGGAGATCCTTCCCACAAATGTGTTGCTAATTGTGTGATGACGTGTTATTCTATTGAATATGAAAACGGAAACGCGGATCCCCTCAGCGATGCACGCCCCCGGTGCAGTTCTTTTGATCTCTTGCTACGAGCTTGGGCACCGACCGATCGGGCTCACGCGTCCGCTTCACGCCTTTGAAGCCGCAGGATTCATGCCTGATGTAATCGATATTGCTGTCGAACCGTTGGATACTGAGAAGGTTGCGCGCGCAAAATTTATCGGTATCTCCGTTCCGATGCACACTGCTTTGCGACTTGGTGTTCATCTCTTACATCGCATTCAAGAAATCAACCCAGAAGCCTCTATCTGCATGTACGGGCTTTATGCCATACTCAACGCTGACTACCTACTTTCGCACGGTGTCGATTTTTGCATCAGCGGCACAACGTCAACACAACTCGTCGAGTTGATGCAATCCCTCGCGAAGGAAGAACAGTCTGAAACACAAGAAACAGGTCTCCCTATTGCGGAGCTGCCGCCGCTGGAGATGTACGCACACTTTGAAGACAAAGATGAGGTGCGAACCGTCGGTTATACCGAGACGACGCACGGGTGCAAGCATCTCTGCACACACTGTCCCATCCCGCCGGTCTATAACGGCAAATTTTCCGTTGTGCAACGTGATAGGGTACTCGCTGAAATAGAAGAGCAGGTGCTGGAAGGTGCGACGCATATTACTTTCGGCGATCCTGATTTCCTCAACGGGCCGACGCACGGACTCCGTATTCTCCGCGCAATGCACGAAACTTTTCCGAGTCTTACCTTCGATTTCACGACTAAGGTTGAGCATATCCTGAAAAACAGGGAATACTTCCCAGAATTCGCGCAACTCGGATGCAGGTTCGTCATCTCTGCCGTTGAAACCCTGAACGAAAGGGTACTAACGATCTTAGAAAAACATCACACACGCGCCGATGTAGCGGAAGCTATTGACATCGTTCACGGAGCAGGCATCGCGCTGCGTCCGACGTGGGTACCGTTTACACCGTGGACAACTTTAGACGATTATCTCGACCTCCTCAAGTTTGTTGATACGCATCGCCTTATCTATCACGTGGATCCGGTGCAGTACGCCGTTCGGTTGCTAATTCCCCCAGGTTCATATTTGCTCAATCGTCCCGAAACGCAAAAACTGTCACTTGTCCTTGACGAAGCCGCCTTCAGTTATACATGGACACACCCGGATGCACGAATGGATGAGCTTCACAAAACGGTCAATGCCCTCGTTGAAAATGACGCACGCGCCGGTGTTGACGCGTTAGAAACCTTTTATCGGATATGGGCGCTCGCTGCCGACATGCGAGGACAGCCCCCACCGAAACGGAGGAAAGGAGTACATCCACAGGCACCACGACTCACCGAAGCGTGGTTCTGCTGAGCGGAACCCACCGAAGGGCAGTTTGCCCCAATCCATTTTTTTTAAATATTGGGTTTCAGATAGATTTTTAGTATTTTTTAACTTATGAAGTTTCCTCCGAGTTCTTTCCTTGTCAAAACCCTTTAGATTATAAAGGAGAAAATATGTCAAAACAAATTCAAGAACTACTCAATTTAGAAACCGCTCCTGTTGCCGTAACATTTCATGATGTCCAACCTGATGGCATCTCCCGCACGGAAAAGTCTGAAGCCTCAGGCTGTACCTATTGGCGACGCGCAGCGGAAGGCAAGACCTTTTACACCGAAGCCTCCGACCACTATAACTGCCCGATAGGCTGCTACACGCATAACGTTGAATTACCAGATGCACAGATGGAGGAACTCGAAAATACACTCGGACTGATGGGTGAACTCGGCTACATCGCTATGGAAGAGGTCCCCGGTATTCCAACACGGGAAACGCCCTTTAAAAGTGCAGTCTACGCGCCTCTATCAGATGCAATTGAGACACCTGATGTTGTCATCATCTCCGGTACGCCGAGACAGATGATGCTCTTGATGGAAGCCGCAACCGCTGCTGGAATCGGTTCAGAAAACGGAATTATGGGACGACCAACGTGTGCAGCGATTCCTGCTGTCATCCAAAGCGAACGGAGTGTTAGCAGCTTAGGATGTATCGGCAACCGTGTGTATACCGCTCTCTCTGACGATGACTTCTACTTCGCTTTCCCCGGCAAACACATCGATGTGCTTATTGAAAAGTTAGAAACGATTGTGAATGCGAATCAGGCATTGGAAGAGTATCACCAGCAACGGCAAGCGGAGCTTTGAACGTCATGCAAAAAGTTGCAGTTATTACAGGGGCGGCAAGCGGCATCGGACGAGGATTAGCAGAACGGTTCGCAACGGAAGGTATGAAAGTCGTTCTTGCTGACGTTGAAGAACAACCGTTAGCCGAACTTGAAGCAGACTTAAACGCGAAAGGCGCAACGGTTCTCACCGTCAAAACAGATGTCTCAAATGCCGAAGAGGTCGAAAACCTTGCGAAGCAAACGCTGGACGCTTTTGGGGCGGTGCATATCCTCTGCAACAACGCAGGAGTCGTTTGTAGTCGTCCCGTCTGGGAGCATCCCCTCGCTGATTGGGAATGGGTGTTAGGCGTTAATCTGTGGGGCGTGATCCACGGCATCCGATCATTTGTGCCACGTATGCTCGCGCAAGGTGACGAATGTCATATTGTGAATACCGCTTCTATCTTGGGTTTGGTGGGCGGCAGTGGTGAAGGTATCTATAAGGTGAGCAAACACGGGGTCGTTGCGCTTTCCGAAACCCTCGCCGCCGAATTGGCACAGAAAGATGCTAATATTCAAGTGCATGTGCTGTGCCCCGGATGGGTTCGCACAGGGATTTTGGATTCCGCCCGAAACCGTCCGGACGCATTGCAAAATCCGGCGGAGATAGAGCGTCCACAGGAAATAATCATTGGCGGTTCACGGAATAGCCGTGCTGAGATGGAGGCTGGACTATCACCTACGGAAGTAGCAGAACATGTCCATAACGCGATCCAGAACGGCACCTTCTATATCCATACACATCCTGAGCACAAGGCGTGGATTCTTGAGCGTATGGAACGTATCCTCGAATAATTACTCTATTTCAACAGGTAGGTCAGTATACTCATATACCGGCGTTTGGATGGTGCGAACAGGCTGACACTGTTCCCATACTGCTTGATGTAAGCGTTCGACGGTTTCTGGAGAAAAAAGCTGTTCTCCCGTTTCAACATTGACTCGAGCAGGAACGTTTTCAATCAGAAAGAACTTTCCATTCAGTTCAATGGAGTACGTCACATTTTTCTCAATTAGGTTTTCGTTCCAGACGGCATTGTTAGACATATGTTCTATATGTTTTGAAGTATCGTAAAGCCTGCGATTATTGCAATACGCTCTGTATTCACAACGGGCGATAAATCGCCCTACTACCTGTTGGTATGAACACGTCAAGTCAAATCAAGCACACTCCGGGCGACCTCGCCTCTTGCCAATGCCTCAAATGCATCGTTAATCCCTTCCAATGGATAGGTGCGCGTGACGAGTTCGTCCAACTTAAGTTGCCCTGCTTTATAGAGCGAAACCAACCGCGGAAAATCTACGTGCGGGCGCGCAGTCCCATACATCGAACCGATAACCATTTTCTCTGGCATCAGCATCCGTGCATCGAATTCGACGGCAGTGTTCTCGGGTGCGTGTCCGACGAAAACCGTCACACCTCTGCTCCGCGTACACAAAATCGCTTGCCGAAACGTTTCACCGATTAACCCGATCGCCTCAAAGGCATAGTGGACACCGCGTCCGTTGGTAATCTCTCTAATCTGTTCAACGGGATCAACTTCTGAGGCGTTGACAGTGTGTGTGGCACCGAACTGCTTACCGAGTTCAAGTTTGTTGTCGAGTACATCAACGGCAATGATCGGTTCGCCACCAGAGATCGCTGCACCTTGAATACAATTGAGTCCGACCCCACCGCATCCAAAGACAGCGACTGAACTGCCGGGGGCAACTTCTGCTGTATTGATAGCGGCACCGACACCTGTCATCACACCACATCCGATGAGCGCGGCTTGTGCAAACGGCATGTCCTTATCAATGGGAACAACTGCGTCCTGTGGAACGAGCGTCTCAGTGCCGAATGTTCCCAACCCCGACATCTGGTCAATCTCTCGTCCACTTGATCTTATAGCAGGTCTACCTGACCCATCGGCGGGAAGCGCACACAAATTCGGAAACCCTTTCTGGCACATTTCACAGAATCCACAGTTCCGCTTCCATGAAAGAATCACATGGTCGCCGACCTGGACTTGGGTTACATCGCTTCCGATCTCTTCAATGACACCAGCCCCCTCATGCCCAAGGATGACAGGTAACCTAACAAAGGGCCAATCGCCCTTAACAACGTGCCAATCGGAGTGGCAGACACCGCTGGCGACCAATCGCACCCGTACCTGATTCGGATTTGGGCGCGGTAGGTCGAATTCTTCAATCTTTAAGTGTGTATCCGTTTCATACAATACTGCAGCTTTCATGGGGTTCCTCCTAAATCCAGTCTACTTTTGCTGAAAATAGAGATTGTCTTGAAGAAAGGGAATTAAAGCGAGTGTTATTGCTGTGTGTAATTCTGCAGTCTATCTATTTCTCCGTTTGTCAAAAATCCACTGGCACTCTCAATTTTTACGCTGTTCTTTGAACCGATTAAGACTTTAGTAGGAGTCATAACCATCATTATATCATCTTTTGAGAAAGATGCAAGATAGGTTTTTCAATATCCTTCAGTGACTGGTTAGCGGTTACATAATGTTCTTGGCATCATCAGAATCCTCTTTAACCGATGACTGATAACCGACAACCGACAACTTTTAAGATTGACATCCACCGGTTAAAAAAGATATAATAGATTGAAATGAACTTCTATGAAAAGCCTGTCAACTGCCCTTAAAAAACACAAAAGAGGAGGATTGATGTGTTTCGTTTTAACTTGCCCCATAAACTTATATTAAAGAATCGGAGCGTCTTGCTCATCGGTATCTGCGTTCTTGCTACACTTTCGTGTGGAAGCGGGGTAATTCAGAATTTTGAGGGCATCCAAATCCAATCGGATCCGCGAGTCACCAGGATCGATTTGCGAATTTATCTGGTAGATAGAAACGGCATCCCGTTGATTTGGAATCAGAGTATTCTCAGTCCAAGCGTCGGGGTGAGCACTGTCTCTGAGGCAGACTTCACCACGAACGTCAAAGTTTACTCTATGCGCAATGGGAAACAACACAAGAAGGTCTACGATGGACGACTGCTTGACCTCCGTTGGTCGCAGGAACTCAACAGGCTGGATCGACTCATGACTGCGGAAATTCCGCGTTCTTTCATTGAAGAGGATCCAGAACGCGATACGCACTTAGGCATCATTACCGTTGAAATCCAGACGGAAAAACAGGGTCCGTTCTCGGATACTTTAGAGAGAACCGCCATCTACAAGTATTGAACTGGCTGTCAGTTTGCCTCGCAGTGAGAGTTAAAAAGGAGACTGGTAACAATCTTCGCAAACTTGGAATATTCCAGGGAGGGGTGAATTGTTACAGAGCACCTCTTAACTGAAAACCGATAACCCATAACTGAAAACTACTAAAAAATATGCCCATTCACACACAGGACTATCGACACTGGGAAGGCACCCTGAATTCCCACCCTTATACACGGTGGTGGATTATCGCAAAGGCGGAGTTAAAACTGCTGGCACAACGCAAAATCGTCCGATTAATTGTTGCTATCCCCCCTTTAATCTACATTTTAGTTCACGCGATGCTTATTTTCATCTTTAATCAGGTACCGGTAGGGGAGTTCCCATTTGACTTTGATATTGACAATGAGTTCTTTCAGAAATTTCTATTCCGAATCACACCGATTCCTTCCACATTTTTCATCGCGCTGATTGCTATTTTCGGGGGTTCTGGATTAATTGCCACCGATCTGAAGAACAACGCGCTCTCACTCTACCTCTCTAAACCCATTTCATGGATAGATTACCTGATCGGAAAATTTGCTGTCATGGGTATCCTGATCGGTTGCCTTACACTGGCTCCTGGGCTGTTGCTGTTTCTTGAACACGTGCTGTTCACTGATACGTCCTTTTTTAAAGAGAACTATTGGATTCCCCTTTCGATTATTGCCTACTCGGTGCTTATTACAGTCTCCTCCAGTCTATTGATGTTATTGTTCTCATCGCTTACCTCAAATCCTCGCTATGCCATCATCGGTTTTTGTGCTGTTTGGTTTGGTTCGCCCGTTATCTATGAAGTGCTCAAAGCGATTACCCGCACCAGTAAAATGGCTTTAGTTTCCATTTGGGCAAGCTACGACATTCTCGGTACATTACTATTCGCCGGTTCACAGGACTATGCCGTGCATTGGGTTTGGGCACTCCTCGCCCAGATTGGACTGATAGCCGTCTGCCTCTTCGTGCTACACCGTCGGATTCGTGCAGTTGAGATTGTCAAGTAACCATTGACGCATAATCGAGAAATCAATTTTTTCGATCAGCGTAGTCTTGCACCATTCGCATCCCACATCTCAGACTCCGAATAAACCTGTGGCGGTGCTATTGAGGTCAGCGTCGGTAACCAATCTTCACGGAATTGCTGAACCAACCGTACAGCGTTCTGATAGGCAATCCGTTCCTTCGTTTCATCATCAATTTCTGCGGCTTCAATCTGCGCTTGCACCAAGCGAAAATCGTAGTACGGTAGATCGCTTCCAAACATAATTCTGTCGTTACCGAGATTATTGACGAGGTGTACGAGGTCCCAACTTGCATCCGCGCCTTCCGGCTTTTGTGCCACGTCAAACCAGACATTCTCGCATTTTCCACACTGCGCAATCGCATCGAGATGTCCAACTTTGTTCATCGAAACATGCCCGATGATAAACGTTATAGAGGGAAATCGTCGGGCATAAGCAGCTATATTTTGGGTAGAGCCTGCCTGATGGAGTAGACACAACCCGTCGTGCATTGCGACCACTTCCAAGAATGTGTAGAGTTCACCGCCGAGGGAATGTCCAGACAAACCCGGATGGCACATAAACCCGACCAAACCATCATCCTGCATTGCTCTATCCAATTCATCGGCACCGGCTTGCTCGTGCCGGACTTCCGCGATGCCGAGTCCGATTGGGAAACGTTCTGGATACAGTTTGCATGCGTTGGCGATTGTTTCGTGCTGTGTGCGTGTGTCCAGCACCCCGCGCGCCTGTGGGCTACCCCCTGTTGGACACGGAATCGCCCCGATGACACCTGCTGAAGCCATTCGCGCCAGACATCTGCCAACACTTTGTCCAACAGTCGGCGCGCGTGATACTGTCATACCGATGTGACAATGTACATCAAAATAGGGATGCATAATTTCTCCTTTTCGTCTTTCTGTGAGATGCAGGTATCCTTTGCCAACATAGAAAAGGCGATTGCGTTCCAGCATCGCTACCGGTATCTACAATCGCCATTACATTAGCGTGCGGTTCCTGCCAAAATAGGGTCTGAAAACGTTACGCTGCCAAGCCCAGCCTTTGTGCAGCAGTTTTCAATTTCAGCGTTACTTGTGTCACGAGTTGACTCACACGGGATTTAGAGATATTCAATGCTGTAGCAATTTCGTGGTTTTGTTGATTCTCACGGAGGTAGGCGAAAACTTTACGTTCGCGCGGTGTAAGCACCTTCAAGAGTTCCGGAAGTGCGGATGCAAAACTGATGTCTTGAAGGAGTTTATTTTCAAATTCCGCGTGAGGGTCCGGAAATTGTGAAAGAGATTCGCGTACTGCATCGTCCTCTGCATCTAATGTGTCATAGAGCGACCATTCTTCATCTGGCAGCGGTACTTCGCGGATACTATGTCTCACCTCTCTCTTTTTCGCATCCATGAGGGCACCGCAGATGCGCACCCGGATGAAACTCCTAAAATTAGCACCACTTTTATGATCTGGATTGAACGCGGGTCCCTTATCAATGAGCGTTAGGGAGGCGACTTGCAACAAATCGTCCTGGAGGTCGGTCCGTTGCGGTGCGGCGTTGGCTATACACATCGCGCAATGCATCAAATCGGGCAAAAAACATTTTACCGTTTCATTATTTGCCTGGAAGACACCCTGATGTTTATATGGTGGACATTTAATACCTGTCAATTGATACCTTAAAGCCATCTGTTTATCCTCCGTTTTCCGGAGTGCACACGTTTTCACATATCTGACAAGGGTCAGTTATGTGAGTAATCTACGACTCTTATTTCTTTAGGACTTACACATGCTGCTCTTTTGTAGCATAGGAAACCGTTGGTTTCCTATGCCAAGAGAACATCTGCGTCTTTCCAAGCACTCCACTTAACAGTGTACTAAAATCAAAATTGCGTAAGTCCTAACTAAGTGTTTTCGCTTTCGCGTTTCTCTTTATAACTATCCTTTTGCTTTTGCCTTTCGGACTTCTTCTCGGGCTCTTTCAAGATCATTCAGCACTGATGCATTTGGAAAGAGAACTGCGAGTGCCTCGTAGTAGGCGAGGTATTCATCTGCATCATCGGGGAGTTTGAAGCCTCCGAACATTCCTTTTGTCTCTCCCTTAACAACAATATCGACCTCCGGAATATTCCCAAACTGATGGACCAACTTCTCTCTGAAGATTTTGGCAAACAGTTCGGGATCCTCGGTTTCCTGCCTCAATTTATCTTTCAGATATCCTTCAAGGTACTTTCGGGTGGACTCATTTGGCCAAAGGGCATATTGTGCTTTGGCATAATTAATCGATTCATCCAGGGTTGTGATGAATCCCCCGGGTGCCAGCAATCGTTTTCGCTGACGTTCGGCGACGATATGAACGGCTGGAATGTTCCCGAATTGTTGGACAAGTTGCGCATGGAAATATTTGGCGTGTCGCTCAGGATTTTTCTCCTGCATCCAGTTATCGGGCAACTTCAACGCCATCAGTTCCTGAACCTCTTCATCGCTAATGTCGTAAGTGAGATCGCTGGTGTCGTAGAGATCATCTGGCAGTACGATTGGCTCTAACGGTTCCGTTGATTCCGTATCTACTATAATTGACGATTCTGTACCT
>CAZGAW010000010.1:0-63013 GCA_964523645.1 uncultured bacterium
CTTCCATTTATGGTAAACCGGAAAAATAAATGGACATTTCAGTGGAAACAACCCCTTCTACCGCTGGCGAGGTTTCCGAACCTCGCCAACTCAGCGTGTCCAATTAATTCTAAGGTTTACCATAAACCTGCTTTCTTTCCAGAATTAGGCAACTATGTCTCCCCTAATTCGCGTCACTATATAGTAAATCCTAAAAATAGGTGAACACTTTAGAAAAGATAAAGACTTCGCCCTGCTGGGGAGGTTTGATGAAGTGTAAATAAATATTTCGGTAATTCTATATTTGCCCCAGACTCGGTAGGTGCGGTTTTATGAAGATTAATTTATTAATTCGGTAATTTCCTATCTGCACAAAGCAAGCTATCCCCGCCGCTGGCGAGGTTTCCTAACCTCGCCACATTAGAGCGTGTAAACTTAATTGTGATCTTTACTATAAATTACTATAGTTTGGACAGTTTCTATCCAGATCAGGTGCTGTTTCCACCATACTCTCGGATTTTCTGAGTGTTACAGACACAAACGCAACTCGGAAAAAAATAAATCCTGATGCCCCGATACGCAGCCCCGTAGGGGCGGTATGTCTATAGAAACGGCATCCCCCGGGCAGCTAAGCCCCGTAGGGGCGGCATATTCATTGCGTAAAAATTGTCCAAAGCTTAGTATAATGAAGCAAAAGCCGTAGATTGGATTATAATATATTGATGCTACCGATAGATATGGATGTATCAGCTTCTAAAGCTTGCCGGTATAAGCGTTTTGTATTTGCTGAAAAAGATCGAAACTGGTAAACTTGTAGACAGAGGAAAACGCAATGTTAGCAACACTCATCCGCCGAGAACTTCTTGACAATTTGATGACCTTCCGCTTCGCAGCAGCAGTTTTCATTACATTGCTGCTTGTTGTCGCGAACACTGCGGTACTCCTCAAAGATTATGAGCGACGTTTGGCGGGTTACGACGCTGCTGTCCAAAAGCGGCGGCAGGAATTGCTAGACACAAAAACCTATTCAGCAGTACGCTTAACCGCTTATCGTCCACCGAACCCGTTGAGTATCTTCAATGTCGGTTTGGACAAACGGTTAGGGAACACACTCGGGATCAATTATCTTTTCGTGCCCACCCTGTGGGATGCTGGGAAATACGGGGCGAATAACGCCTTCCTCAATATCTTTGCTTCCATTGATATTGTTTTTATTTTTCAGGGGATTCTCAGCCTATTGGCACTCGTCTTTGCCTATGATGCACTTGCAGGGGAACGCGAGCGGGGCACGTTACGCCTTGTTCTGACGCACGCTGTCCGGCGCGGTCATATCCTATTTGCCAAATACATTAGTGCGATGCTCTGTCTACTGATACCCTTAGTGATGTGTTTCCTCCTCGTGCTGATGATGCTAACGACTTCCGCTTCTGTTTTTCTGAGCATGGCTGATTTTCTCCGCATCGGCGGGGTCATCTTTACGTCGTTTGTCTATCTATCACTGTTTTATCTCATCGGTCTACTGATTTCAGCAGCGACGCGCCGAACGGGGACCGCCCTCATGATCGCTATGTTCGTTTGGGGGTTCTTGGTCTTGGTATATCCGAATCTGATTCTAACCGCCATTGATACTGCCCCGCAAGCCGATACGGAAACCTCCGCTTACAATCAAATCAAACAGATATGGGAGGAATTTGACAGAGAACGCAAACAGTTTCTCGCCAATGACCCGGTCCCAGGGGAAGATTGGGATTTCGGTTTGTGGGGCGATGGCTACAGTTTTCGGGGCGGTGTTGACGATACCTCGAAATTACTATATTACGAGATCACGGGGCTCCACTTTGAGACACTCAGAGAGGAATCTGAGCCACAGGTACCCCACGCTCAGAATTACTACCGCTTTTTCGGTCTACAGGTTACCAACACAGCCGACCGAACGTGGATTGTCCGAAAGCCCGCACTCGAGACGCTCTATGTTCACCCCGCAAAAATGGAACGGATGTTGTTAAAGTTTTCACCCGTAGGGCTGTATGATGCGGCAACGGAAGCGTGGGTAGCGACCGACTTAAACGGTCTCCAAGATTTCTTCACAGCATGTCAACGCTACCAACAGGCAGTCGTTGACTATTTTCTCGACAATAAGATATTCGAGTCTCGACAATGGTTCGTTGCCGCCAAAGGGGAGATTGACTGGAACACGCTGCCTCAGTTCTCCTTTCAGAGAAGCACTGTCAGCACAAATGCCAAACGAGCGTTACCCGATGTCTGCTTATTGCTGCTCATCAACGGCATTCTTTTTATGATAATATTTCTCATTTTTGTCAAAAGTGAAGTGTAGAATGGCTGTCAGCCGTCAGGTCGCTGCGCTGTCAGCAATCAGTTAAGAAATGTATGTGACAATTGCTCGTGGAGTTATTGCCACACACTGCTGACTACCGACACTTACTTACTCATATAGCACAACTGCTCTTTGCTGAAGGCTGATTGCTGAAAGCCGACAGCCATAAAACAATGTGGCATATTACAAAACGTGAACTCTACGACAACCTCAATAGCCTCCGATTCGCACTGACAACCGTGTTGCTGTTAGCATTGATGCTAACCAACGCCATTGGACATCTCCGCGAACATCCAAAACGGATGCAGAAGTATCACGACGCCGTCAGTAAATCTATGACCCGCATGGCTTCTCACACCGAGGACAGTTTGCATAAACTCGCACAAGAGGGGCCCGGAAACCTCTATAAAAAGCCATCATCTCTCTATTTCTGCGCAGAGGGCGGAGACGCCGTTTTGCCAGACACTATTGAAGGTGGGAGCCCTTTTGGGTATGCCGAAGATCTAACGGGGGTCTGGAAACTGAAATATCCGGATGCGAACCTAAATATGAAGCGCGTTGGCCCCGACGTTACCAAACTCGACTGGGCATTTGTCATCGGTTACGTTTTAAGCCTCATTGCACTTCTGTTCACTTTTGATGCGATCTCCGGGGAGCGCGAGCGGGGCACACTCCGATTGATGTTTGCCAATTCAGTGCCACGGCACACCGTCCTTATCGGTAAGTTTTTGGGAGCATTGATAAGTGTGAGTATCCCTTTTACGCTTGCGGTGTTGATAAACCTCTTACTAATTTCTACATCGAATGCTGTGCACCTCAATGCCGAAGCATGGGAACGCTTAGGCATCATCTTCGTTATCGCGCTCCTGTACACATGCCTGTTTCTGGCATTAGGTCTGTTAGTCTCTGCGCGAGCGCGACGGAGCGCGGTGAGTCTCGTAATACTCCTGTTAATCTGGATCACCTTTGTTGTTTTTATGCCGAGTACCCTCGCTGCAATTGCGAGTGAATTCTCACCTTCAATGTCTTCCGAGCCATTCTGGAAACGTCGTAACCAAATTCAGGATGAACTCTGGCAGAAATACGACAAATGGCTCTGGTCAGATGTCGTAGATACGGAAACGTTGACAGGAAAAAGTGAGTTTTTCACCCAAGACGCAGACGCGGAAGAACGCTTACACCGGGAATACCTAATAGAGAAAATTGCGCAGGTTCAATACGCCCGTTCCATCACGCGTATCTCACCCGCTACGCTTCTCCAACACCTCCTTGAATCCTTTGCTGGAACCGGATTTGAGCGACATTTGCAATTTGTGGAAAACACACAACGTTACGCCCGTCAACTTCGTGAATTCGTTACTGACACGGATAGAGCAGACCCACAGAGCCTCCATATCATTGGGGTTCGTGAGGGGATGACACAGAAAAAGATCCTACCCGAGTCAGTTCCAAAATTTGAAGACACGCTGAGTCTGAACAAAGACTTCAATACGAGAGCGACGGAGTTGTTGCTGTTAGTATTATTCGTTATGGTGCTGCTGTCGGGCGCATATCTCGCCTTTGTGCGTGTTGAGGTGTAATATAGTAAAACCCGAAAATAAACCAACACTCTCAAAAACATAAAACCCCTCACCGCCGCTGGCGAGGGTGTTTTTGCTGGGGTATTTCTTCTAGTATCCTCGCCAATCTTTGAGTGTATAATTAATTGTGAGCTTTACTATAAATGCTGATAACACTGATCCGTCGAGAACTCCTTGACAATCTGATGACATTCCGCTTCGCGGCTGCGGTCTTCATTACACTGCTGCTTGTCGTCGCCAATACCATTGTGCTAATTATAGATTATGAACGGCGTTTGGCAAGTCATAACGATGCCGTCAAAATGCACCAACGTCAACTGCAGGAGAAAATCACCTATTCCGCAGGTGAAGTGCGCGTTGATCGTCCGCCGAACCCGTTGAGTATCTTCAATGTCGGGTTTGATAAGCGTCTCGGAAACGAGATAAGGATATCCCACAGAGTGGTTCCGTCGCTGTGGGATGCTGGCATGCACGGGTCGGATAATCCGTTCATGGATATGTTCGCTTCAATGGATATTGTTTTTATTTTTGAGGTGATCCTGAGTCTGTTCGCACTCATTTTCGCGTATAATGCATTCGCGGGAGAATACGAAAGCGGAACACTGCGTTTAGTCCTGACGCATCCTATTGGACGCGGTAAAATATTGGCTGCTAAATACATGAGCGCAATGCTCTGCCTAATTGTACCCCTGTTGATAAGCCTGCTCCTCGCGATAATTTTGCTGACGACATCTACCTCCATATCCCTAAGCAGTGATGATTTTCTTCGCATCGGTGGGATAATCCTGACCTCCCTTGCGTATCTTTCGGTATTCTACCTCATCGGGTTGCTGATTTCAGCGGCGACGCGCCGGACCAGTACGGCATTGATGTTGTCAATGTTTGTTTGGGGGTTTTTGGTCTTGGTCTATCCTAACGTGATTCTGACCGTGATTCCACGTCCGGAGTCACCAGAGGCCCTCAGAGCATCCGCTTTCAATCGAATCGAAAATATCTGGGAGACATTCGACAAAGAGCGCAAACACTACTTAGCTACCGACGATTTCCCCGGAGAAGATTGGGGGTATGACCTAAGAGGGAGGGGTTCGCGCGGTGCCAACCTTATGGGTAATTCCGAGAGGCTGCTGTACACCTATAGAAGTGTCATGAACTTTGAAGGGTTTGGTGAAAAAGATGAACCGAAGATGCCGCACGCGCAGAAACACTTTGGGTTCCTTGGCGCGCTGACGATTGATGCCGCGGATCACACATGGCTCATCCGAAAGCCTGCACTCGAAGAAATTTTCATTCAACCCGCAAATATGGAGAGAATCTATTTGAAACTCTCGCCTGTAGGGTTGTATGATGCCGCAACCCAAGCGTGGGCTGGAACCGACCTACTCGGGGTCAGAGATTTTTTTTACGCTGCCAGACAATATAGACAGAGCGTCATTAACTATTTCTACGATAATAAGGTGTTTGAATCGAGACAATGGTTCTCTGGAGACAAAGGCGCGGCGGATTGGAGCGGACTTCCGCAGTTTTCCTTTCAAAGAGATGATATCAACACGAATGCAAAGCGAGCGATACCCGATGTATGTCTACTGCTCATGATTAATGTCGTTCTGTTTATCACAATATTTCTAATTTTCATCAAGAGTGAAGTATAGGAGAGTCATCAGTTATCGGTTGTCAGTTAAGAGAGATATGTGTAACAATTAATCTACCTCTGGGTCGTGCTTCAAGAGCGGGACAATTGTTACAAAGTGATCTCTTCACTGACTGCTGACTGCTGACAACTAAAGAATGATTTGGCATATTGCAAAACGGGAACTATCTAACAATCTCAATAGCCTCCGATTCGCGCTTGCAACGGTATTGTTGCTCGGGTTAATGCTGACGAACGCCGTTGTACATCTTCGGGAACACCCAGAGCGGGTGAAGCGATATCGTGAGAATGCCTCCGAACACCGGAATCACATCGCAGCGCATGCAGCAAATGGTCTATATGACCTCGCGCAAGAGGGACCTGGCAATCTTTACAAAAAACCGTCCGATCTCCGTTTTTGTGCAGAGGGTGGCGAAGCGTTTATAGCAGATTGGGCGTGGGCAGGACATCACCGTTGGAGTACCAGCACACTCAAGAGCTTTTGGATACTCACATACCCGTCTGCAACGCCGAATCGGGATAATGTGCGTCCAGACGTTACCAAAGTGGATTGGGGGTTCATCATCGGGTACGTTTTAAGCCTCGTTGCACTCCTGTTTACCTTTGATTCGATTTCCGGTGAACGCGAACACGGCACGCTCCGACTGACCTTGGCGAACGCCATTCCGCGGCACACCGTGCTAATTGGCAAGTTTTTAGGGGCATTTATAAGTGTTAGCATACCCTTCATCCTCGCTGTCTTGGTGAACCTTTTGGTGATTTCTACATCAAGTGATGTTCATCTTGATACGGAGGCGTGGGGACGTTTAGGCATTATCTTCTGTGTTGCTGTGCTTTACACCTGCCTTTTTTTGGCATTGGGTATGCTCGTGTCGGCGCGAGTGCAACGGAGTGCCGTGAGTCTCGTAATACTGCTATTGGTGTGGGTTGTGTTTGTGGTATTTATGCCGAGTACCCTCGTTTCGATTGCGGGTAAATCTACACCTTCAGGTCCCACTTATGACTTCTGGGAACGTTCATCTAAACTTTATAAAGAAGTACGGAGCGACTACTCCTCTCGTCGCTATAAAGAGCCGGAGGGTTCGACCAAAAGAATAGTGCTCGATGGCGAGTTTGTCACCAAAGATGCAGAACAGCAAGAGCAGCTACACGAAAAACGTTTAAATCAGCGAATTGCTGAGGTACATCGAGCGCGCACCATCACCCGTATTTCTCCTGTGACAATCGTACAGAACCTTCTTGAATCTTTCGCTGGAACCGGGTTTGAGAGACATCTCCAATTCTTAGAAAACGTAAAAACTTACGTACGAGAATTCCGAACATTCATTGTTGATACAGACAGCGCGGATCCAGAGAGTTTGCATATCTTCGGTGTTCGGACGGGGATGTCGCAGAAGCCTGTCAATCCAGACGCGGTTCCCAAATTTGAAGATACGCTTAATCTGAGTAAGGATTTCAATACTGCAGCAATGGAATTGTTACTGCTAACATTATTCGTCTTAGTGCTTCTGTCTGGCGCATATCTCGCGTTCGTGCGCGTTGAGGTGTAATACAAAGTGATACTAACACTGATCCGTCGAGAACTCCTTGACAATCTGATGACATTCCGCTTCGCGGCTGCGGTCTTCATTACACTGCTGCTTGTCGTCGCCAATACTGTTGTTCTCATCAAAGATTACGAACAGCGATTGGAAAGTTACAACGCTTCTGTCAAAACACATCATCAGGAAATACGAGAGAAACAAACCTATTCAGCAGGCGAAGTCGAAGTTGATCGACCCCCCAATCCGTTGAGTATCTTCAATGTCGGATTAGACAAACGGCTGGGAAATGAGGTTTGGATTTCACATAATTATGTTCCGACACTCTGGGAAGCCCGCATGAACGCTTCAGATAATCCATATCTCAATATCTTGTCTTCAATTGACATTGTTTTTATCTTTGAGGTGGTTTTGAGTCTGATGGCGTTGCTATTCGCGTATGATGCTCTCGCAGGTGAACGTGAGCACGGAACATTGCGGTTGGTACTGACCCATCCCATCCGCCGCGGACACATCTTGCTTGCCAAATATATCAGCGCAATGCTCTGCCTACTCGTGCCGTTGTTGTTAAGTCTGCTCTTCGCAATGATTTTGTTGACGACAACGACCGCTATCTCTCTGGGCGCTGATGATTTTCTGCGTATCGGCGGAATCGTTTTAACGTCAATCGCCTATCTGTCGGTGTTTTACCTTATCGGACTGCTCATCTCAGCGGTGACACAAAGAACGGGCACTGCATTGATGCTCGCGATGTTTGTTTGGGGAGCTTTGGTGTTGGTGTATCCAAACCTAATCCTTGCGGCTATTCGCTCATCAGACATCCCACAACCAAAAGCAGTTTCTGCGTTTAATCAGATAAAACAGGTTTGGAGTGAATTCGACAGGGAACGGAAGCAATACCTTGCTACTGACGACTTTCCCGGGGAGGATCCGACCTTTAACATCAATGGAATGGGGTTTTTCTATGAACATTTCCCTGAAGATCCCTTGACACTCCTCTATTTCTATTATAGTATGATGACCTTTGGAGAGCTTGATGAAAAATTTGAACGAGAAGTCCCGCATGCACAGAATTATTTCCAATTTCTCATACCGTCAACTATCAGAACAGCAGAACGGGCATGGCTTCTCCGAAAGCAGGCACTGGAAGACACGCTCGTTCGGAAGTCAAACATGAAGAGAACACTGTTGAAACTTTCCCCTGTTGGGATGTACGATGCTACGACGCAAGCGTGGGCAGGCACTGATTTAAAAGGTGTCCGAGATTTTTTCGACGCCGTTCGGCAATACCGACGAACAGTCATCGACTATTTGGACAGTAAAAACGCCTTTGCCTCCCGAAAATGGTTCGCTGCAGACGAGGGGACAGTGGACTGGAGCGCACTCCCCACGTTTTCTTTTAAAAGAAGTGGGGTCGAGACAAATGCGAAGCGGGCGTTACCAGATTTATTTCTGCTTTTCATGTTAAGCGTCTCTCTTTTTCTGATGATATTTCTGGTTTTCATTAGGAGTGAAGTGTAGAATGGCTATCAGCAGTCAGGTCGCTGCGCTGTCAGCGATCAGTTAAGAAATGTATGTGACAATTGCTCGTGTAGTTGTTGCCACAAACTGCTGATTACCGATTCCTACTGACTTACATAACACAACCGCTCTTTCTCTTGCTGAAGGCTGATTGCTGAAAGCCGACAGCCATAAAACAATGTGGCATATTGCAAAGCGCGAACTTTACGATAACCTGAATAGCCTCCGGTTTGCACTGGCGACCGTGTTGCTGCTGGCGTTAATGCTAACCAATGCAGTCGTCTATCTCCGAAAACACCCAGTGCGGATGCAGAAATATCGTGATGCTGCGACGGAATCCCTGAACACACTAACATCTCGCACGGATTTATATGACTTGGCGCAAAAGGGACCTGAGAAACTTTACAAGAAACCTTCACCCCTCCGTTTCTGCACCGATGGGGGTGATAGTTTATTGCCCGCTTTTACCCGCGCAGCAAGCCATTTTAGGGGGGGAGAGCTAAAAAGCTTCTGGCGGATGACCTATCCATCTGCCACGCCTAATCTGAAAAACATTGATCCCGACGCAACCCAGATAGATTGGGCATTCGTGATTGGTTACGTCTTGAGTTTGATCGCGCTCCTTTTTACGTTTGACGCTATATCTGGTGAACGTGAGCACGGCACGTTACGATTGATGTTGGCGAACCCAATCCCACGGCATACCATACTCATCGGCAAATTCTTAGGGGCGTTCATCAGTGTTAATATCCCCTTTGTCCTCGCAGTGTTGATGAATCTCTTAGTGATTTCCACATCAAGTGCCGTCCATCTCGATGCCAGTGAATGGGGACGTTTGGGTATCATCATCGGTATCGCGATGCTTTACTTATCCCTCTTTCTGGTGTTAGGGCTCTTAGTCTCTGCACGTGTGCGACAAAGCTCGGTGAGTCTGGTGATCCTTCTGCTCATTTGGGTGAGTTTCGTAGTTTTCATGCCGAACACACTCGCCTCAATTGCCAGCCGCTTCTCACCCGCGAGAAGTTACGATGCGTTTCAGGAAGATAGAAGGCAAACGCGACGGGCAATTCTGGAGGTTTATTACCCGCAGCTCAACGAAACGGATGACCCATCGAAAAGAATGGTAATAGCAGGTGAATGCGTCACCGAAGATGCAACGCAAGATGGACGTTTACGCGAAGCGTTTTTAAGTGAACGAATCTCTCAAGTGAGCCAAGCGCGCGCAATAACCCGCATCTCACCTGTAGGAATCGCTCAACATCTCCTTGAGGTCTTCGCTGGAACCGGGTTGACGCGACATCTACAATTCGTGGAGAACGTTCAACTTTACGCTCGCGAATACCACGAATTTATTGCCGACACTGAGCGGGCAGACCCAGAGAGTCCGCATATTATTGGTGTTCGTGCCGGTATGTCAAAGAAAAAAGTCTCGCCGGAGTCGATTCCGATCTTTGAAGATACAATTAGCCTTAGTAGAGATTTCAACACAGCAGCGGTGGATTTGTTGTTATTGGCACTATTCTTTGTTGTGCTTCTATCGGGATCGTATCTCGCGTTTGTGCGCGTTGAGGTGTAATAGATGTTAATAACACTCATTCGCAGGGAACTGCTTGACAATCTAATGACGTTCCGTTTCGCTGCAGTCCTACTCATCACATTGTTGCTCGTTGTCGCGAACACTGCCGTACTCATCCAAGATTACGAACAACGGTTGGAAAGTTATAACGATGCTGTCAGAACGCATTATCAGGAACTGCGGGCGGCAAAAACTTATTCTACGATGGCCATACTCGTGGATCGCGCCCCGAATCCGTTGAGTATTTTCAATGTAGGATTAGATAAACGTTTGGGAAACCTCGTCAGTATCTATCACGGATTTATGCCAACCTTGTGGAATGCCCAAAGACACGGCACCGATAATCCGTTTATCGCCTTTTTTTCTTCGATTGATATTGTCTTTGTTTTTGAGGTTATCCTCAGTCTGATGGGGTTGATATTCGCTTACGATGCGATTGCGGGTGAACGTGAACGCGGCACATTACGTCTTGTTCTCGCACAACCTATCGGACGCGGACAGATTTTACTTGCGAAATATATCAGTGCGATGGCGTGTCTGCTGGTTCCGCTAATATTGAGTCTGCTTTTTTCACTACTGTTACTAACGCGTTCGATGCCGTTGTCAACTGCTGATTTTCTCCGCATCGCCGGGATTGTTCTCACATCGTTCGCGTATCTATCCCTGTTCTACCTCATTGGGTTGCTGATCTCCGTAGCGACACGTAGAATCGGTACAGCGTTGATGCTCGCGATGTTTGTATGGGGGTTTCTGATACTCGTGTATCCAAACCTGATTCGGGCAACTGTTAATCCAGGAGGCGACATCCAGGCGCGCACGAAGATTGTTGAAAATCGGATTCAACAGATTTTAGATGAATATGAAAGAGAACGTCAAAAGTTCCTTGAAAACGAGGGGATCGCGGGAGAAGCATCGGAATTTAGCAAGGCATTAGGGCTTCATAGTTACGCGTTTGTACATCCCGTAACCCTTATGTCCTATGTCGAAAATATAAGTCTTATTTCAGAAATCCATCCAGAATTTGAGAAGTACGTCCCGAGTGGTAAGAGATACTATGATTTCGTTGAACCACTCGCCATGCGAACGGTAGAAAAGACGTGGCACATTCGGAAGCAGGCACTTGATGACATTTACGTTCGACAAGCCGAAACGGATAGAATATTGTTGAAACTCTCACCCGTGGGTGTTTATGATTCAGCGACGCAAGCGTGGGCAGGCACTGATTTAGAAGGGGTCCGAGATTTTTTTCACGCAGCGCGACGTTATCGAAAAGCTGTGATTGACTTTCTCTACGCGAAAGAAGCGTTTTCTTCAAGAGAGTGGTTTATCGCCGATAAAGCTGCTGTGGATTGGAGCACACTCCCACAGTTCACTTTTGAGAGAAGCAATGTCGGGACGAATGCGAAACGTGCATTACCCGACCTATTTCTGCTACTGATAGGTAACCTCGCATTGTTTATGGGGATAGTTCTTATTTTCATCAAAAGTGAAGTGTAGAATGGCTGTCAGCCGTCAGGTCGCTGCACTGTCAGCGATCAGGTAAGAAATGCATCTGACAATTGCTCGTGTAGTTATTTGCGACAAACTGCTGACTACTGACTCCTACTTACGAATATAGCACAACTGCTCTTTGCTGAAGGCTGATTGCTGAAAGCCGACAGCCATAAAACAATGTGGCATATCGCAAAACGCGAACTCTACGACAACCTGAATAGCCTCCGTTTCGCATTAGCGACAGTGCTGATCCTGGCATTGATGTTGACGAATGCGGTTGTGTATTTGCGCGAACACCCAGCGCGGGCACAAACATATCACAACGCCGCTGCTAACGCTACAAAGACCTTGGAAGCGCGTAGCACCAGTTTATATCGCCTTGCAGCAGAAGGCCCCGGAGATTTACACAAAGCACCTTCACCCCTCCGTTTTTGTGCAGAAGGTGACGAAGCGTTTCTGCCCACACACGCCGGTGGCAGCAATTTCTTTCCTGGCATCGCCAATGTAAGACCTATCTGGCGGATGATATATCCACAAGAGACACCCCATCTGTTTAACATTCGTCCTGATTTTACAACACTCGATTGGGCATTCATCGTCGGCTATGTGCTGAGTTTTATCGCGCTCCTGTTCACTTTCGATTCGATTTCCGGCGAACTGGAACGCGGGACATTGCGATTGACATTAGCGAACCCCATCCCGCGTCACATTGTCTTAGTCGGGAAGTTTGTAGGCACATTCATCAGCGTTAACATTCCATTTGCGCTTGCGCTACTGATGAACCTACTCCTCATTTCTACCTCAGACACGGTACAACTCACTGCCGAGGCGTGGGGACGCTTAGGTATCTTGTACGGCATCGTTATCCTCTATACCTGTCTCTTTATCACCTTGGGACTTCTGATTTCCGCAGCGGTACGGGAGAGCGATGTAAGCCTTGTCGTTCTGCTGTTAATCTGGGTGAGTTTTGTAGTGTTTATGCCGAATACGTTGGCATCCATCGGCAGTCGAACGTCGGTGCCGATCGCGTACATGGACTTTTGGAACCGGCGTATTCAACTTGCAGATGAGGCACGCGAAGCATATCAGGATAAATACGGAGACTCACAAACTACGCCGTCAGTGCATGTACTGGGGGAGTATGTTACCACAGAAGCAGAAGAATACGAACACTTCAACGAAGCATATCTGAAACAGCAGATCGCACAAGGAAAACGGGCGCGTGCGATAACCCGCATTTCGCCGACAGCAATCGTTCAGCGACTCTTTGAATCTTTCGCAGGAACTGGGTTTGAACGACATCTGCAATTTATTCAGAATGTGCAGCGTTACGCCCGTGAATACCGGGAATTTGTTATTGATACGGATAGGGCAGATCCAGAAAGCCTTCATGTCGTCGGAATTCAGGAGGGTATGTCGCAGAAGCCTGTGAGTCCAGAGGCAATCCCTAAATTTAAAGATACACGCAGTCTCAACCGTGATTTCAATACCGCAGCGACGGATTTAATGTTGTTGGTGCTGTTTCTCGGAGTGCTTGTGTCAGGGGCGTACCTCGCATTTGTGCGTCTTGAGATTTGAATAGAATGGGTGATAGAGAAAACTGAATCCCTTGCTTTTTCAAAATTTTTTGTATATACTTTATCATAAGACACAGCAACAAATTGGAGAAACTTGCAAAACCTGACGCTTGCAGACGTTCTGAGGAGGTTATCTCAATGCTACAGATTGAAATTCATTCACCGACTCTTGAAAAAGAGGTTGATGCTCTGATTGGTGCAGGGCTTTATCCTGACTCCCACACCTTAATTGTTGAAGCACTTGAAAATCTGGTCCGTCAGAAAAAGAAATCTCGCCTTGATGCTTCAATCCAGCTCTATCAAGCGAAGGAAGTGACACTCGGGAGAGCCTCAGAGCTAGCTGGAATACACCGTTTTGAGTTTGAAGAGGCGTTGAAAGCGAGAGGCATCTTGAAAATCGCTGAGGTTGGGTCGGTAGCGGAATTGAAGGCAGGGGTCTCCCGCATCAAAAGCCTTCACAGAGAAAAGGATAAAACAGAGGCATAGCAAACTTGGTCTTTATTGATACCGACATCCTCTCAATTTTCGCCAAGATTCAACGTTTGCCACTGTTGTTCGCTGTTTTTGATCAAGATGTGCTTAACATTGCCGCTGCTGTAGAAAACGAAATCACTATAGGTGCCTCAAAGGGATTTCCTTTTGCCAATGCCCTTGGGGAATTACAAGCAAAAGGGCGGCTTCAGACACACCATCCGGTAACTGTAGACGAAGAATTCATGTTATCTCTGCCGCATACGCCAGGGGCAGGTGAACGTGAGTCTATGGCGATATGTAAACGGCTCGATGCCCTTTTCGCGAGCAACGAACGACGAGTGATGCACCATTGCCAAACAAGCGGGATTCGTTGCACTAACTTGGATGAAATCCTGCGAGCACTCTGGGAGTTAAAAATTTTGGCAGAGTCCGATGTAAGGAAAGTCATCACTGAAATTGAGACGAAAGATTCTCTCAAATTTCGCTCCATAGCTACAATTTTTAAATGAACTTAAACATAGGATAAGCCAGTTGGAATTGAAATCAAATAATCTTGCGACCGAGGTGACAGCAATGAACGACTATACAGGCATTATTACCGTTGAACCGGGAAAACGCAGCGGGCAACCCTGCATTCGAGGCATGCGGATCACCGTTTACGATATCTTTGAATATCTTGCATCCGGTATGACAATAGCGGAAATTCTTGATGATTTTCCCTATTTAACTGAAACAGACATTCGCGCCTGTTTTGCGTATGCCGCCGATTGGAAAAAATCACAGACCGTTGTTTACACGAATGAAACTTCTATTCGATCAGAACCTATCGCCGAATCTTGTGAGTCTGCTGGCGGATCTGTTTCCTAATTCCGTTCATGTCCAAGATGCTGAATTATAGTAAAACTCGAAAACAAAAGGGCACTTTGGAAAACACAAAACACCTCAAGGTTTCCGCTGGCGAGGTTTCCCAACCTCCCCACATTCGATAGTGTAAACTTAATTGTGGGTTTTACTATAATTGTAGGTTTTACTATAGATGTGGCAGAGGATACTGAATTATAGGATTATGCCCGTAAAAAGCCTCTTCTTTCCACCTTTCTGTTTTTCCATACACTTATCGGCCCACTGGAGTTTTTCAGGGCCAATATGTTACACTTTTCCCAACCCTCTCTGATGGGTCAACATATTTAGCCAGGTCGCGCAACGCAACAACCGTGCAGTAGGTGTCCCGAAGATAATCCATGTATGTCTCAAACTGCTCAGGTGAGACATCAACCCATGGATGCTCAAGCGCAGGCACACCGTGAAACGTCAGGACAGCAATTTTCCCGTCCTTCGCCTGTTCAACCGCCCAAACCAAATCCTCAAACCCGTAGTTTGGACCGGGGACACCTGTTGACGGAATGACCAACGGATGATGAACATTCGGATCGTAAGCCGGACCACGTCCGCCCTCTGGATGAAATGGAAACTCCGGCCCAATGCCTCTCCGTGCGAAACGAAACCCTCTTTGGGTCAATGCTTCTAACGATTGCGGTCCGCGACAATCCGCAGGATAGCCAAACGTCTCAGGGATAGGAATACCGTGTTCCTCGCAGCGTTTATCAATGTGTATCAAGTCCGCCATCAACGCTTCTTTCGATTGTGTGTTAGCATGTGTATGATGACGGGTGTGATTCCCTATCTCAAAACCTTCCTCGTGCAGCTCACGGATCTCCTCCCACGTGACATAGTGCGCCTTGCTGTTGAGGAAATTTAGACCTTCTGTGATGAAAAACGTTGCCCCAAAACCGTAACGCTTCAATAGCGGTCCAACGTAAGCATAATCTGATTTGTTCCCATCATCAAAAGTGAGGACCATCAACCCGTCAGGAATAGGTTGCAAGGCTTCAGCTTCAGGTAATTCGTGATTCTTTTTTTCCATTTTTCACCTAACGATTTTATAGTAAATCCTGAAAATATATGCACACAAGATTTGGTACTTCCCGCTCGCTGGAGAGGTTTCCTAACCTCGCCACATTGCAAAGTGTAAACTTATAGTAAATCCTCAAAATAAGTGCACACGCTATAAACACAAGCACCCGTCCGCCGCTGGCGACGGTGTTTTTGCTGGGGTGTTTCTTCTAGGAACCTCGCCTTCCCGCTGGTGTATAGTTAATTATGGGATTTACTATAATACGCCAAAATCGGTAGTCGTCCGTATCGTGCTTCTATCCGTCAGCAGGTTTCCTCCTACGGCGATGGTAAGCCGACTGGACATTCATATCGGCCGAATTCCAGTAATACTTTAACGAATCGTCCGTTTCCCACTCGGAATAGACCTCTTCCCATTGCGCACAGCCCAGATGAACCGTGAGCGCGTCTTCATCGACGGGTTCATTGACCGACTGGTAGCGTGCACTCGTTGCGAGGCGTATGCGATCCTCAGTCACGTTGTCGCGCCCTCGGTGGATCGTTAGGCTGTGAAACATGAGGACATCTCCGCATTTGAAAGGGTTCCAAGCCCAGTCCGTACTGTCTTCAATTAACTCCCATGAACGGACACCGCCGTCCTGTAGGAATCCACGACGATTTGATCCACGTGCAATCGCCAAACCTCCCAACTCGGCATCACAATCTCCCAGTGGGGTCCACACCGTCCATGTATCCCGCGTGCCGCGAACCGGATGGAAGTCCTGATGCGGAGGTGTGGTATACTGATGCTCCCCTGGGAAAATAGCGTGACAGATGTGACGGGGATGGATGAAAACAGAATCCCCGAACAAGACTTCCAGAACATGAATGATACGCTCGTGATGCGGAAGCGCGTGGAAAAGCCTGAGTTTCTGGACATCAATGTAGAAACGCCAGAAAGTCTCGGATCTATCCTGTTCACAGATGAAGACCCCTCTTCTACGAATACCCGCATCGGGATCGGTATCGGGATCAAGGAGCTCGTGCTGTTCTGCTACACGAAACACCTGCCGACGCAGTTCAAGCACTGGCTCTGTCGGAAGCAGCTTGGGAAAAAACAAGTATCCGTTCTGGCGACTGTGCTCAAGCAGTCGAGCCCGATCTCCAATTAAGTCTGTACAGTCTGTAAATGGCGATTCAGTGTGCATGAGAATCGTTCCTTCTTCGCTTTACCGTACCGTCTTGAGTTCTCCCCACGTGACTGTCAGCGCATCAGCAGGGTTCACGGCAAAACTGTGCCCCACAGTTGTAACCAACATATTGTCATAGAGGCTATGTTCGCCGCCACCAGCTCTGAAACCTATGCCGCCCTTGTCATGGGTATCATCTTCCCATGTACAAGACAATTCCAGTTCCTCACCTTGTTCACCGAGGTAGAGATCGTAACGTTCACCTTCAGCAACGATCTTTATCGTATACCATTCACCAAGCGCAGCGTGTATACCTGATTCGTTGTCCAACTTATCCTCGTCCTTAACGATATAATTACCGCCAACTCTTGTAAACCACCAAAATTGATCACGAGCATCCGCCACAATTTGAACCAGCGTGCAATTGTTTGGGTCTTCCGCACGCATCACCCAATTCGATGCCCATAGCGGACTTATCATATGAAAGTCGACATAGAACTCAAAGTCGGTAAAATCATCTTTGACAGTAATTCCGACTTCTCCACCGTTAACCGTCAGTGCCTCGCCATCTGCGGACCAAGTTCCTGTAGGAGCCCATTTGCCCTTGTCGATTGCTTTTTTATTAAAGTCATCTTCAAACAGCACTTCGCCAACGCAAAGCGGGGCATATACTGAGAGGAGGATGAACAAAAAGAGTGTAAAGATGCTGAATCTCACTGCTTCTGATCTCATGATAATTTCTCCTTTCTGGAAAGATTATACTTTTTCTCAGTCATAGGGGTTGAGTGATTGTCCGTTTAGCAATTGAAGTTGGCGCGGTGTTGCACAGGCAAGCACATCCGAATCGGAAGAATATGCAGAAAATAACAGGGCATAAGCGATGACGGATGTCCGAACCGCGTCACATCGGAATCAATTGGCAAAAGAATAACATATCTGTGACAAATTGTCCAAACTTTAGTATAAATTCGGTATCTTTACCAAACCACGTCTATGGTAACGGTTCACCTTGGCTGGCAGTCAGTTCTGCGTAAAGTTTCTGTAGCTGAGTTGTGACGGGACGGATGCCTTCGCTCCCAATCTTCCTGCCATCAACTTCTAAGACCGGGCTCAATTCGCCTACGGTGCCAGTCGTGAAAACTTCGTCTGCGGTATAGACTTCAGTCAACGACACATTCCGTTCTGTTAGCGAGAGGCCAGCATCGCGAGCGATTTGGATGACCGTACCTCGTGTAATTCCCGGTAGGCAGCTATCGGCGTGTGGTGTTAAAACTGCCCCGCGCTTTATAAGAAAGATATTCGTCGCGTTGGTCTCTGAAACGTATCCGTGGATATCGAGCATAATCGCATCGTCCACACCGGCGACGTTTGCCTCAAGCTTGGCGAGGATGTTGTTAATCAGATTGTTGTGATGGATCTTCGAGTCAACGCACTGCGGCGGATTCCGTCGAATCGCTGAAGTAATCAAACGGACACCGCTGCTCGCATAGATGGGGGGTTTCCACTCCGCAATTACAATTAAGGTGGTGCCGTACTGATTGACGCGCGCATCCATACTCGATGTGACCTTTTTCCCGCGACTGAGCGTTAAGCGGATATGAACGCCGTCCCGCATGCCGTTGGCTTCGAGCGTCTCAAAGATCGCTTTTTTGACCGCCTCGCGTGTTGGAATCGCTGCGAATGCCATCGCGTGTGCGGAATCCATGAGTCGGTCGAGGTGCGCATCCAGCGCAAAGATTTTTCCATTATAGACGCGTAAACCTTCCCATACACCATCCCCGCCTTGAACGAGGCTATCGAACACGGAGATCTTCGCATCTTCACGCGGTAGCAATTCACCGTTGACGTGGATTAAAATGTTCTCATTTCTTGAATCAGATAATTTGGGTTCCATATCTCCTCCATATATTGGCTGTCGGCTATCGGGTCGGGTTTTCTACGAAAACCCTTTCAGCCGTCGGTGAAGAAGATATCGTTAAGCGAAAACCTTCTTTGCTGACGGCTGACTGCCGACTGCTGACCGCCATCCTACCATGTATCTCGGACGCTCACACCCTCATCCGTCAGATACGTTTTGATGTTCTCAATTGTGAATTCGCCGTAGTGTGTGATAGAAGCGACAATCGCGGCATCGGCGTTGCTTTCGACGAAAACATCCCGTAAATGCTGCGGGTTTCCTGCACCGCCAGAGGCAATCACCGGCACCGGCACCAGATCGGCGATAGCACCCGTCAATTCGAGTTCATACCCAGCTTTCGTGCCGTCTGCATCGATGCTATTGACGACAATTTCGCCTGCTCCCAACGCAACACCTCGCGCCGACCATTCCAGCGCATCCCAACCGACGGGTGTTCTTCCGCCATCTATGTAGATTTCATAACCGCTCGGAATCTGTTCACTTTTCGCGACCCGCTTTACCTGCATGCTCAGCACCACACACTGGCTCCCGAATGCCCGTGCACCTTCCGCTATGATCTCAGGATTTCGCACGGCACCGGAGTCTATGCTCACCTTCTCTGCACCTGCAAGTAGGACGCGGCGCATATCCTCAAGCGTCCGTAACCCACCGCCAACAGAAAATGGAATGAAGATTTCGGCGGCGACAGCGGAAACGACATCAATCATAATATCGCGTCGTTCGTTACTTGCTGTGATGTCGTAAAAAACGAGTTCGTCGGCACCGCCTTCATAATAAAACCTTGCCATCTCTACCGGATCGCCGACATCGACGTTGCCTTTGAAAGCAATGCCTTTGGTGACCTTTCCCGCTCGTACATCTAAACAAGGGATTATCCGTTTCGTTAACAAAATATCCTCCTATCAAAAACCGAATTAATTTCCGAAGCGCTGTTTGAATATATTCAAAATGTCGTCAAATTCCGAGACTTTCAACAGTTTATACATCCCCGCGAGTATCGGTAAACTCAATCCGATCGGGATAAACACAGCGAGCATACGTGGAACGATCCCTTCTGTGCCGAGCCAATCCTGCTCAATGACCCCATTTATTACCCAACAGATGAATCCCATCACCGCTGAAGCGGTTAAAATTTTGAGCATCAGCGGCATAAGGGCTCGAAGTCCCAAGCGTTCAACCTTTTGGCGGAGCAATAGCAGTAAAACGGCGCAATTCAACGTCACAGTCAAAACCGTTGAAAATACGACAGCCCGGGGGTCCAAGAAGAATTCACGATAAATAAACAGATAGTTAAGGCAAATATTGAGCACAACAGCGCAAACGCTAACGATCACCGGCGCGCGAATGTCTTTGTAGGCGTAGAACCCATCTGTAACAATTTTCAAAGTCGAAAACCCGCATAATCCAAACGCATAGACAAATAGAAGTCCTGCTGTTCCAATGGTATCTTCTTCAACGGTTACACCCCATTCATAAAGCAAGCGGCAGATAGGTGTTGACAATACTATGAGTCCAATTCCCGCCGGAATTGTCAGGACAAGCATTAAACGGAGAGCATAAGAGAGCGCGTTACGGAAATTCTCCGTTTCTCCTGCCGTTGCGAATCTCGCGAGTTGTGGAAGTGCGACTGTTGAAATCGCGACACCAAATATTCCAATCGGCAGGTGCATGACCCGATAGGCTCGACTGATCCAGGTCAACCATCCGGAACCTGAAGTAATAAAAAATGTGTTCGTCAGTAGGTTCACCTGCACCGCCGCGACCCCTAACACAGCCGGTCCAATGAGATGCATAACTTGAAGCACTCTCGGATCTCGCAAACGCAGCAGCAGACGATACCGAAAACCGACGCGATACATAGACGGTATCTGAATGAGAAATTGGGCAATACCCCCGACAATGACCCCGATAGCCATACCCGTTATCGGGTGAATCTCTACCCGTGGACACAAATAATAACCACCTATGCCCATAGCAAGAGAACTCACATTAAAAAAGGCGGACGCACAGGCGGGGATGCCAAACTTGTCCTTGCTGTTCAATAGCCCCATCGCAATTGCCGCAAGTGACACGAAAAGTAGATACGGAAACATCAATTGCGTGAGATAAATTGCCAGTTCAATCTTGGTGTCAAATCCGAAGTGTTCGACGGTCTCTAAATTCCTGTCAAAATCGTCTCGCGCCAAAACATCGACAACAAGCGGAGCGCAAACGATACCGAGTACTGTGATACCAATTAAGACGAGGAATGTCAGATTAAAGATACGGTTCGCAAGATTCCACGCGGCTTCTTCGCCATCTTCGGCTTCTGTGGCAAGGAATGTGGTGATAAATGCCTTGCTCAAGATACCTTCACCGAACATATCGCGTAGAAAATTCGGTATACGGAAAGCGAGGTAAAAAGGGTCGGCACTGACTTTGGCAGGGAAATAGTAACCGATCGCTGTTTCGCGGGCGAGACCTAACACCCGAGACACCATCACAGCAATGCTAACAATTCCAGCAGCGCGGGTGACACTTTGATTGTTTTTTTCTGCGGCGTTTGTTTCGTTTTCCATTTTATATTCGTTATCAGTTTTCAGTTATCAGAGGAAAGGGCTTTAAACGAAAACCTCTTAACCGAAGACCGACAACCGAAGGCTGACAACCATTTATCCTTGACATTACTTCCGTTTCGGTGTAAATTTTAGAGCGGTGCCAACATAAATCTAATACACATTTTCTCACTACGAACATAAGGAGACTTAAAGGTGCAGGAAAAACGATATTTTACACTTGAAGAAGCAAACGAATGTATCCCCCAATTAGTTGATGAGATTTCACAGTTAAGAGCCATAAGAAACCTACTTGCAGGACTACACGCAGAAATTACACCACTCTTGGAGGTGGTTTCCTCTAACGGCGGCAGTCAGCATACGCCTGCGCTCCTTAAAGCAACTGCCGATTTTGAGGAAATTTTGGAACGGATTGCGGCGCGCGGCTGCCATCTGAAAGGCCTTGACCCCGGATTAGTTGATTTTCCACACCTCCGCGATGGCAAGGAGGTTTATCTATGCTGGCGGATGGGGGAAAAGAAAATACGATACTGGCATGAAATTGAGGACGGATTCGAGGGACGACGGCGATTATAGGGACCGGGGCACCCGGTTTCCCTTACGCCCGAAAAAAGTGGTTCGTCGGTCCGTGTCCATGTCCAATATCTAAGGCGTGTTGGATAGCACCCGTGATATACGCTTTTGCCTTATTGATAGCGTCGCTTAAATCTTGACCGTGTGCAAGTTGCGTCGCAATTGCCGCCGAATAGGTACAGCCTGTGCCGTGCGTGTTCTCTGTCTCAACCCGTTCCGCCTCAAAAAAACGCCATTCGCCATCGCAGTAAAGTACGTCGGTAGCCTTGTTTCCGATGAGATGCCCACCCTTGACAAGAACGGCGTGACAACCGAGTTCCGCGATCGTTTTTGCAGCACTTTTGGCATCGTCTGTGTTTTGGATGTCTTGTTCCGCGAGCAACTCCGCCTCGTAGATGTTAGGTGTAATCACGGTTGCCAGGGGAATCAACGCTGTTTTAAGGCTATCAATTGCTTCCGCTTTCAACAGTGGGAATTTGCTTTTGGAGATCATCACTGGATCCACGACAACGGCTGGCGGTTTATGTTCTCTCAATTTTCCCGCAACCGCCTCGACAATCTCAGGAGAAGAGAGCATTCCCGTTTTAACGCTGGCAACCTCAAAATCCGTGAAAACGGCGTCCAACTGCGCTTCAATCAGCGGAATCGGTAAATCAAAAGCGTCTGTGACGGCAACCGTGTTCTGGGCTGTAACGGAGGTAATCGCTGACATGGCGTAGCCACCATTTGCAGAGATCGCCTTGATGTCCGCTTGTATGCCCGCACCCCCACCTGAATCTGAGCCTGCAATCGTTAAAATCTGTTTCATTTTTTTTATTATGTTTGCGCTATCTTTGAATTGAGATTTAGCGATTCTCTAACACAAAACGTCAAGATAGTATTTTGCCTGTATGCCAGCACTTTTGGGCACCATAACGCCTGACATCACTGCAACACCAAAAGCACCTGCCTTCAAACATTCAGGAACCCGTGCTGGTGTAATACCGCCCAATGCGAAAACTGGCACTTTAACGCCTTTGACCACTTCAGCAAGACTCGCAGCACCGACAGGGGGACCATATCCCGGTTTGCTATCTGTCGGATAGATGGGACTGTAAGCCACAAAATCAGCACCCTCTGCTTCCCGTTTTTCTGCTGTATCCAAACTATGCACTGAGCACCCTATATAGAAATTATCGTCTGTTTCTGTCTTGATTGAATCTACAGAGTCTGCATTTGCTGGGAGGTGAACGCCAGCGGCACCTACATCGCGTGCGACGTTTATATGTGTATTTATGAAAAGTTTTGCATCGTAATTTTGACACAACGCCGCAATCGGCTCTGCTAATCGCATTAACGCAGTATCACTTAAATCCTTTTCACGCAATTGAATGGATTTTACGCCTACATCCAACAATTCCGAAATAACATCCACTAATGGCGTAGGGGCACACCGATGTCTGTCAGTAATGGCATACACCCTAAAATCAATATTTTTAATTTCCCTTGCGGTTCGATAGGGCGGGTTTGAATATCGATGCGCCTTACCGTATATCCGCCCTCCATTTCATTACTAATGGTTATCGGTTCGGTTTTTTCTTGCCAAAAAAACCTTTCAGTTATCGGTTTTCAGTTAAAGAGATACTTGTGGAATTCAGGCGCTTCGCAACCGCTACACGCAGTTAACCGACAACCGACAACCGACAACTGACAACCATTCAAACTTCTTTTCGGAGACGTGCCGCGAACGCACCGTCAACCCCATGTTCATGTGGGAAGGTCTGGACAAAGCCTTCTGGCGTTATTATGCTTGATGGCACACCTGGCAAAAAGCCTTGGGCGTTTTCTATCGTATACATTGGGAAATCTACCAGAAATCGATTAATGACTCCCTCGTTTTCTATCGGTTCAGTGCTACACGTACTGTAGACGAGAATGCCTCCCGGTTTGATGTGTGCTGCTGCGTTCTTCAGTAGGTTATATTGTATCTCGCTAAGGGCGCGAACCTGTTTGAACGTTTTGTTCCATCGGATGTCAGGATGCCGTCGAAGCGTTCCGAATCCTGAACAGGGCGCATCAATAAGCACAGCATCCGCTGTTTTAATAAATCCGAGGTCGGCTTTTATCGCGTCCATCACTCGGGTTTCGACGTTGTGCGCATTGACGCGTCGGCAATTTTTTCGCAACAGTGCTACTTTTTCCGCTGAGACATCCACAGCGATGATTTTTCCAGCGTTCTTCATGAGATGTGCTAAATGGGTCGTCTTGCCGCCCGGTGCAGCGCATAAGTCTACTATGAATTCCGCGTGCTCCGGTGAGAGTAGATGTGCCACTAACATCGCACTCTCGTCTTGGACATAGAGATCATTTCGGTTAAGGATGTCTTTTAATGTCGATTCACCAGGGGCGTCAAAAGTGGTGATTGTACGGTTTTCAAGTGTTATCCCGTCGGGTGCAATTTTGGAGAAGGTCGCCGGTAAGCCTTTCATCTCCAGGGATTGGCAAACTGCTTCGCGGCGGGTCAGGAGGGTATTTACACGGAACGCGAGCGGTGCGATTTGATTGCTTGCTTGACAGAACGCCAGCGTCCACGAAACGCCACGTGTTTGCAGCCATCGTTTCACTAACCATGTCGGATAGGACAACGAGAACGCGATGTGTTCGATCGGATTCGCATCGAGCGGCGGGTAGACGAATGTTGTGCCTTCCCGTTGCACTGAACGGAGCACCGCATTGATAAACCCCGCTGTCTTCCGTCCACGAGAAGATTTGCGTCGGTGAGGCGCAGCGAGTTGGACGGTTTCAAAGATCGCTGCATGCGCCGGGATCCCGTCAAGATGCAGCAGCTGGAACGCACCGAGGCGCAAGATATTACGATGCCGGTCATCTAACTGAAATTTCGGATTGATAAACCGATCTAACACCCAATCCAGCTGCTTCTGCCATCGGATAACGCCGTAGACGAGCCCGTTTATCAACCGACGTTCGCGTCCGTCAATCGCGTACCGTCCAAAGGCACTGTCAACGACAGAGGCGATGGATCCCCTGCTGTGCGAGAGGGTCAACAGACATTCTAAGGCGACTTTGCGGGCGTTCATATCTCGCGATAACGCGAGGTTTCGGATTCACTGTCCCGATACCTCGCGAATTCCTTTTGTTAGCAACAAGTCATCTGATAGCGCGTCAAAATTACGCTGCTGCAGTCAGCGCATGCAGCTTGCGGGTGAGCCGGGACTTTTGGCGGTTCGCTGTCCCTTTTTTGATAACGCCTTTACCGGCTGCTCTATCTAAGAGACTTACCATAGTCTTGCACAATTCTTCTGCTGTCTCAACGTTGCCTTCCTCAAGCGCAGTTTCTGTCTGTTTCATGGTTGTCCGGAGGGTCGCTTTACGGTGTCGGTTGCGTATCCGCTTGGCATTATCCGCGCGTGCGTGTTTCTTTGCAGATTGTCGATTCAAAACTCATACTCCTTTTGAAAACTTGTTTCCGATGATCTCAAAGACAATCGGGGTATTAACTGTCTTTTACACTGTAGTGTACTTGCTGGCGGGGTTTCCTAACCTCGCCAATGGAAAAGTAATTGTGGCTTTACTATAAATGCTTTTCACAATGTGTATCATTAATGATACCACAAAATATCGGGTTTGTCCATATTTTTTCTGAATTCTGACCGTTTCTTCTGTAGGAGCGATCTCCTGATCGCGACTCTCGGTTGCCAAAAATTGGATCCCGTTGGACTGAACGCTTTTCTATTTGATTTCTTTCCTTTAGAAGCGGTAAAATATATATCAAAGGAGAAAATTTGATGAAATTACTGTCCCTTCTACTGATTTTCACAATAGGCATCGGACTTTCCACCGCTGTAGCAGCACCCCAAGACACGATTCACACGCCCCCCTGGCAACCTGTAGGACAATACACACACCCCGATATCCGAGAGAGTTCCGGCATCGTCAAAAGTCGGCAGTTTGAAGGCGTCTATTGGACCCTCAACGACTCCGGTAACCCCGCGGCACTTTACGCCACAAAACGCAATGGCGAATTAATCCAAAAGATTACAATAAACGGGTCCAGGAACTTCGATTGGGAGGCACTCGGGATTGACAGCAAAAATCAACTCTGGATCGGCGAGATTGGAAATAACAGCAGGTTACGATTCGATCTGAAGGTCGTTGTCGTCACTGAACCAGATCCGTTCACCAACACGGAAGCAGAGGTCATCGCAAGTTATCCGTATCGCTATCCCAATGAGAATGTGGATGCAGAAGGTCTCTTTATTGTTAAAGGTATCCCTTATATCGTCTCTAAAGAGCGAGAACGCGCCGTGCTTTACCGCTTCCCCGCACTGCAACCCAATACAAAACAGGTTTTGGTACGCGTTGGTGAGTTTGCTGACGCAAAATTCGTGACGGGTGCTGGCATATCCGAGAACGGTACCCGCCTTGCCGTCTCTACTTACGACGCACTCTGGGTCTATCACAGCACAGCGAACGATTTAGCACAGATGATTCAGGAAACACCGTGGTACTTGCCTCACAATTTCTATGGGGAAGCCGTCTGCTTCGATGGCGATGATCTCGTTTTGACAAATGAAGCGCGAGACCTCTACTATCTCCCTCAATTTTGGTATGAGAAGGAATGGACATTACCCTCCAAAGACACCCAATCGGCGATCAACTTATTGCCTAAAACGGCAACACAGGACATATCGGTTCAGACAGAAAGTTACCGCGCCGCAGGCATAGATATCGGTGGCAGCCACGTCGCTCTCATGCCAGAGACTGATGGAAAAACCGGTTCTTTAACCGTCCCAATTGAAGTGCCTTACACGGATGTGTATGAAATCCGTGCGGTCTTAACGCGTGGACAAGCGTATGCACAGGTTCAATTGTCTGTAGACGATGCTTTAGTCGGTGCGCCCTACGATTGCTATTCTCCTGAGTCAATAGCGGGAACGTTGGTTTCATTTGGAACTGCTCCTTTGAATGCCGGTGAAAATCAGATTGTGCTTAGCATCGTCGGGAAGGCATCCGAAGCCACAGCCTATAAAGTCGGTATCGATTCCTATCAGGTTTTAAATGCTTCTCCGTTTGCTAAACGCTACGCAGTTTTAGGTCCATTTCCCAAAACCGATGTTAACACGGTTGACGAACTACTGCGCGCTGAAGGTCGATTGGACTTGAAGAAAACTTACACGGGTATTGATAATAAACCCGTCCACTGGCAGGAAATTGCTACTCGGGCAGATGGTTATCTCGACTTACGCAGAGATCTCAGTCCTACCCCATTGACTGTCGGATACACGTTGGTATATGTCCACGCCTCGAAAACAACTGATTCTGTGATGTTGATTGGAAGCGATGATGAAATCGCTGTTTGGCTAAACGGGACTGAAATTCATCGAGACAGTATTGATGCTGGCGCAACTGCAGATAGGGATGCAATTCCATGTCAATTCAAAGCAGGTTGGAATACAGTTCTCTGCCAAAAAGTCGATCTCGGCTGGTCGTGGGGGCTTTATCTGCGGTTCACAGACGCGGATGGCGTTCTCAGATACACCACCCAACCAGCAGACTAAAGATCAATACCACCCCATTTGTACCCATTTCTGTGAATTCAACGTTAAACACCGTAGATAAATATAGCATTACGCTAAAAAACAGCAATGGGGTGTATCCGATGCAATCCAATTTTCTTGAATGCAGTAGGCGACGCTTGCTGCGAATCATACAAAGAATCAGTATCGTCGGAATGCTGCTGGCAGCTGTATCCGTTTCTGCAAGTACTTCCAGCATAAGCCAGCGGGATATTTTTGTCGGTGCGAGTGCCCGCGCTGTCGGAATGGGAAGTGCTTTCACCGCAGGACCCTCGGCGACCAACGGTTTTCTATGGAACCCGTCTTCATTAGGGTTTATGGATGGCGTGGAAGTCAACATGGGCGGAATGCCGTTTCCGGGGAATTCCTCAAGCCGCGATCAAGCATTCTCCGTCGCTGCCAATCCGCAGACGTTCGGTTTGACGAACAGAGATGTAGGCAATGTTTCCTTCGCAACGTGGCTTGACGGTTGGAAAAATGACACAACAGAGTCTACACAAATTGTCCTTCTCGGATATGGGCTTGCGCTTGGGCAACGTGCCTCGGCTGGTGCGAACCTACGCTACTACCAAAACAATACACCTATCAGAACCAATTTTCTATGGAGTGTGGACTTGGGGATGCAATTCGCCTATCCATTGCAGAAATGGGGCGATTCGGTGAAAGTGGGTGTGAACTTCTCCGAATTGAGCAGCGGCATTCGTGAAAACGGTGTCCTGATCGAGAGCGCGCCTTTAGCTGCACGCTTCGGAACAACATACGAGTTAGCCGGAGATACCCTCTTTTCTACAGACCTTGCTGTCCGCGGTGAAAACAACGTCGGTTGGGGTGAGAGACTCCGATTACACTTTGGGGCAGAGCACTGGTTCGTTGATGGACATGTCGGGCTACGCTTCGGTTATACCGCTTTAACGGCTTCTGAAAGATTCTGGAACGGTGAATTGGCACGCGGACTTAGTTTCCGAAATTCCACAGGGCAGCTTGATTACGCTTATGTAAGTGGCAGTGAATTGGAGCAAGGCGTGCACTGGATCTCGGCAACGTTACGCTGGGGCGGAAACGATACAACCCCCGTATCGGTAGCGACCCCTCCTGCAGAAGTATCGGATGCCAATGAAGCTGAAGCAACACCGATTGTAATGCCGGAAGCACTCACTGTGAATCCTGAAAACCTTACCGGAGAATTGGATCTCTCCGAATCCGCGATTTCGCCGAATGGTGATGGTGTTTTGGATACTACCACATTCCGTTTGCGTCTTGGAGAAGATGGAACCACACCTCTACGCTGGCAGTTGACTGTCAGAGATGAATACACTGAAGGGATTTGGGAAAAATCCGGGACGGGGGTGCCAGCGGAAGGTATCGTTTGGAATGGCATCGGAGATACCGGGAGTTTGGTGCCTGATGGCGACTATGAGGTTCAACTCCATGTTTTCGACGCACAGGGTACATCGCACTTCGTAGATACCGAGAAGGTAACGGTAGACCTCATTCCAACGACATTGGAACTTTCCGCGAAAACACCCGCAACTGTTGCGGTCAAGGCGTGGGACATCAATCCGCTTACCCATTGGAAACTTGAACTTTTCGACACGAAAAACGTATTGGTTGAGCAGACGGAAGGAGACGGTTCACCGCCGGCTGAGGTCGCTTTGAGCAAGGTTCAAGCGCAGCCAAACGCTATCTACACCTGCAAACTGCACGTTCAAGACATTGCTGGTAATCAAAGCACAGAACAAGCGCAGTTACAATTTGGAATGAACAGTCAACCCGCAAAGGCATCAACATCCAAGTTAACACTCATGGTAGGTTCATTTGTGGAACCTTTTTATGCTGAAGCTATGGAACAAAGGTTGCAACAACAAAACCCAGAGCAGAAGGTTGCCCTCCGTGTCGCAACTATTGACGGAAGAACCATGCACCGCGTAACAATCGGTGAATTCAGCACACGTTCAGAGTCAGTAGACCTGAAGCAGCACATCCAAGAGACCCTCGGTATTGAACCCGTATTGATTACACTCCAATAGTAGGGCTTCGTTTTCACCCTAACAATGGTAGGTGCGGTTTGTAACCGCGTTACTCCAATCTGGTAGGTGCGGTTTGTAACCGCACTTTTCTTTCTGTAGGAGCAAGTTTTACTCGCGATACCCGTGCTGGTGAGGTTTCTAAAAAACGCCCAAGCAAGAACACCTCGCCCTTTCCAACAACGGTAGGTACGGTTTCCTAACCGCACCCTTTCCTTTTGTAGGAGCAAGCTTTGCTCGCGATACCCCTGCTGACGAGGGTTCTAACCTTGCACTTCCCCCAACAACGGTAGGTGCGGTTTCCTAACCGCATCGGGACCACCTGAACGCTGTCCACTCTTTCTTAGTCCCGTAGGGACGATATGTTTATAGAACACAGTGTTCCTTTTCCTCCTTAGCCCTGTAAGGGCGGTATGTTATGGCACCTCTAATTATGAGGCCTCAGTTGACCCTGGTTTCAATTTCTTTAGTATCGCGTCCATATGTTCATCAGGAATTTGATCCAATTTCGCGGATTTCACTTTAGCACCTTCGATACTATAGATTTGCCCTTCGCTTGGGCACAGAATCCGAATCACAAGCCTACTCAACATACCAACTGGGAAAAGGAACGTCCTTCAGTTTAAGCTTCGCCAATTCCGCGTCAAGGTTGCACTTGGATTTTTTCCCGCCGTGGATACTCGGTTCAGCACAGAGCATTTCACGCAAAGTCTGCATGGATGTGAGGACACCAAGATCTCTGATACCTAACACCTCCGTCAGGAGTTCTGCATCCAAGTCGTGGCGGACAGAGTCGTGATTACACTCGTTGACAGGTAACATCCGTTTATACTTTAATCTCTCAAAAAGTGTATCAGCGTTTCCTAATTGTTCTTCGGAAAGTTTACGAACGTCTAATGTTGGCAATGTCTCTAACGTCTGTTGGCGCAGTGTTCCACGTCCCATCTGTTGTTTTCCACAATGCAACCAGTGACAGAGCAGTCCTAATGTTGAGTTGCACCATAGTGTCCAGGCAATTTCGTGACGTGGGTTATTGAGCAAAACGTTTATCATTGAACGTACCCCAATGGAGGGGTTCTCGGTGAAGGAAGATATGACCGAGTTTGCCCCAAAAGTTAAATTAATATGATAATGGGTCTTGCTATAGCAATCGAGGACGCGTTTAACCATAGCATTATCGTTTGAACGAGGAATTGCGGTATAATCCGGCACTGCAATCATGGCGCGTTGTAAAGGTGCGTTAACTTTCCATAGCGCATCATAACCATCGCTATTCGGTTTACAGCCTTTCACCATGACAAACGCTCCGTCTTTTTGCCTGAAGGAATCTGCTGAGCCGACCTTTGCAACGTCTCGCACTTGACATATGTGGATAGGAACAACCTCTCTTGACATAGGAAGGTGGAGTTCACCATTTCTGATTCTATGTGCAGTCTGCAACAACGCCATGGATCTAGCGCGTGTTGTAATCCACGTGGCACCACCCTGTATTGGACAGTCTAACATTTGCCCGCTATTTGTGTTTCCTATACTGATAATATCACCGCCACTAGGAACATCTTCGAGTTTGCGCGTGTTGTTGCTTCTACTAATCCGATTTGCGATTTCCACTGCTTCAAGAGTGCTTTGAGGTCTCTGATTCAGACAGACGAATATACCGCGCCCTGTGTTTTCTCCTACTCCTTTTGTTGCAACTACGATGCACTCTGCCATACCGGTATCTGCAGAGAAGGCACTGTCTTGTGCTTTTGCTTGTGCCATAGTTATTACAACTAGGTTATGATATTCGGTTGTCCACATATCCCGAATTTTCTGTGTCGTCGGTGAGCCTAAAACCGTCAGAGGTAAAATGAAGCCCATAATGCCACCGCGCGTCAATTTTTTATCGGCAAGGTCTATGAAGTAGGAAGCAAAACCGCTTGCGCCATCAGCTACTCTTGTATCTTTAGACTGCCGCACAGCTTGCATGGCCCTCTGTTCTTCCTCAGGTCGGTCGCTTCCTTGAAATGTAGACTTTGGTACACCAGTGTTGCTATCTGATCCGGGTCTCGTAAACGGCGGATTCTGTATAACAATATCGAAACCATTATGTTGAAACGCTTGTTGGAGTTTAACTACTGTATTTTTCTCACCTCCGATTTGTTCAACTTCAGGGTCAAATAATGACACATCGTCGAGCAATTCCAGTGAACCTATCGCGTAGCTACCGTCATCCATAAGTCCGTATGGTGCGGTAAATATTCGGGTGCCTCTGATTTTGACATCCGCATGCGTGCTGGCGAGCGCAGCCGCGGTAAGATGAGTTGCATTTGGCATAATGTCTGCCCCCGCGATATTTTCCTCAAGCATTTTTTGATGAATGTCCTTCCCGTTTCCGCCTTGCTGTTCATATAAAGATAAGATACGTTGATATACGCCGTTAAGAAGTGTGCCAGTTCCACAAGCAAAGTCTGCCACTATCGGGAAATTGCCTTCGGGTAGTTTGGGCATTACAAGAGTTGACAACAGCACCGCGCTCTCTGGTAGCGTATAGTTCGCCTTAACGTATTTCCTATCGGTAATCAATTTTTGGAACACCATACCTGAGAGTTCGTGAATTTGTGCTATATCTGTGTCAATAAGGTCACTAGCTGCCTCACATAGGAGGGTTAAGATAGGTTTAATCAATCTATCATCGGTAGCGAATGCCTCAACGAGGTCCCGGGCATCCTCAAAGATAGGACGGTAATTGACTTTAAGAATAGTGTTCCAGTCAGCGATGACATCAGCATAATTCACCGAGTGGAGCAGGTGCCCGAGGGACCGGACGGATTCCATTTCTGATTTACCGGCGAGAGAACTTTGGAAAACAAATGCATCGGTGATAATCAGTGCCGCCATACGGAGGGTTTGTATGTTGAGTTTTTCTTCTTCGTCCCCTTCGTCTTTGGAGAAAACCTCTTGATGTAGGATTGCCTCAATTTTCGTGCCGATCGCACGATGCTCAACGATGGCATCTTCAAGTAGGTAGGCCGCCCTGTTGACACTAAGTTCCATCTCTTCTGCTGCCCGTTCCAATTGAGAGTTAGGGATAGCACCGACGCGTAACGCATTGGCAATGTCACCTACTGTACCAATTGCCCATCCGTCTTTTGGAAAGTGTCCAACAGTGTCCCCAAGGGTACTAACAAGTTTGTACTGCAGATCGTCTGCTACGCGTAGTTGGGAATTGATGTCCCGTCCAGGCATCATTTTAAAACGTTCAGGGTACAGGATTGCCATAACGTTGTCAAGGGTTTTCCGAGAAAAGTAGTATTCTGCCTCTAACTCATGAACAAGTCTTGTTTCTGCTTGTTTGATAAGGTTTTTAGCGTTAGTGGTGGTATCGAATTTGGCTTCAATACCGACAGGTTCTCTGCCGCGTTCATTCACGAGCGCATCAAGTTCACTATTGCCTCTGATGAAAGCGTTGACTTCCGTTTCAAGTTCCCATCCGTGGTACATGTTTCGCAGGATGTTCACCAATTCGTTCGTAATTGTTGTTTCGCGTCGGTTCGGCATAATGTTCCCTTAGAATCGCTTTCAATGATGTGTGAATCTGGTGGAGTTAGGAGAAGAAACCTTGTGGCGTTTACCAAACCTCCCTACCCACTGGGGGGCCGGTCTCTGTCTCCTCGGAAAAGCCAGGTTTTCGGACTTCACCTTTGGGTTCTGGGACCTTGGCTAACAGTTCTTCTATTGTATAACTCGGACGCGGTATAGGTCTACGCCTTTCTTTACGACGCAACTTGGATTCTGAGACTTTGACAGAATGTTTCTCGGATGTAAAGTCTGTCTTTTTCATAAGGTGGTACCTCTTTGGGAAAGAGATTTAAAATAGGTAAAATATTGTAAGGAATTATAGCACAGATAAAACAGTTATTCAAACGAAATGGAATAAAATTCCGAAGCATTTTCATAAAAGAACCTATTTTTCTCCGCATCCGACGCATCCTCAACCGTCCCTAAGAGTGCCGCGACCCACTCCTGATATGTCGCCGCTAAGGTACACACCGGCCAATCGCTCCCAAACATCAACCGTTCATAGCCGAACGCCTCCACCAGGTGTCGGATATACGGCTGCAGTTCCGCACGCGTCCAGTTCTCGCTTGCAGTCGTCACAATTCCAGATACCTTGCAATGAACGTTCTCAAAGGCGGCGAGTTCGCGAATATGCGTTGCCCACAGCTCAAATTGCCCGCCCTTTATATCAGGTCCCCCGCAGTGGTTGAGCGCATGCCGGACATCCGGAGTCGCCTTGACCAGTTCGATTGCTGCCGGCAGCTGCGTATGATTCGCACAGAGTTCAAAAGAGAGGTCAAACTTCGTCAACAACTTCACGCCATTAATCAGCTCAGGTGTAGCGTAGAACTGCGGATCCGGATGATGCCACGCCATCCGTCGCACGCCGACGACGAGTCCAAATCCGCTAAGTTGCTCAAGAATCGCCTCAGCGTTCGGCTTTTCAAGCGGTGCCGCTGCTGCAATTGCACCGATCATTCCATCTGCTTCGGAGATTTGTGTTAGCCATTCGACTTCCTTAACGACCTCCGTTTCTGCTGGATCTCCTTCGACATGCACCGATCTGACGACGTTAAGCTCCCCAATCGCCGCACGATAGTCCTCTGCTGTATATCGCTTCCCCAGTAGATCGAATCCTTCTAACCAAGGGTATTCCAAATTAGAGGTGTCCCAGAGGTGTTGGTGGGTATCAATTATTCTGAGCATCTATTTCTCCTCACTTGAAAATCATTTGAATTTTAGGCAAATATCCTGTATAATTGCTTAACCTAATAGATACAAATCGTTTTGACAATAACAATAAAAATACATTAAATCGGAGGTGTCTATCATGTTTTTGGGTTTTTTTGACCCACTCTATTTCGTGTTCCTTGCCCCCGGACTTGCCCTGTCCATATACGCGACGATTCGTACAAAATCGACATTCTCAAAATACTCACAAGTCGGTTCGCGTAGCGGGATGACAGGCGCGCAAGCCGCCGATCTGATGCTGAAAAGGCACGGCGTGAGCGGAGTCCGAATCGAACGCGCAAGTGGATGGTTAAGTGACCACTATGATCCGAGTGCGAAGGCTTTGCGGTTGTCCGATGAGGTCTATTCAAGTCAATCGCTCTCCGCTATCGGGGTCGCCTGCCATGAAGCCGGACATGCGATGCAGGACGCGCACGGCTATGCTATGCTCAACCTACGCACCGCCCTCGTTCCGGCGACGAATTTTAGTTCGATGTTTTCCTATATCTTGATAATGGTAGGCTTCTTTATTCAACCCTTCTTACTGCTGGGTGTTGGACTTTTTGCAGTAGGCGTTGTCTTTTCGCTAATAACGCTTCCAGTTGAATGGGATGCAAGCAAACGTGCCAAAATCGCAATGGACGAGGTAGGAATGCTCTCACCCGAAGAGAACCGCCATGCCAGCAAGGTGCTGAACGCCGCGTTCTTAACGTATCTCGCTGCCGCGGTAACGAGTCTGCTCACACTGCTCTATTATCTGTTCCGATTAGGACTGTTGGGCGGCGGTGACGAGTAATCATATAAATGGCGCGGCTTAGAACCGCGCCTATTGAAACATTTTAGTTTTTGCTGGCGATGTCTACACCGGGCCACTGATCGTCTTGTTCGGTAATATCGACGACAATGCCGTCGGGGTCTTCCACCTTGAAAGCGACTGACGGAAGTTCATCTGAATTCGGGTCGTAAGGTGTGCTACCGTCTAAACCCTCCCAGGTGATTTCAAAGCCGAGATCCTCACACCGCTGTGCTGCTTCTCGTAAGTTTGGAACACGAACACCAATGTGGAGGTAATCTAACATCCCGCCGACGTGTTTCGGACGATCGGGACCGCCGTGTTGAAACACGCGGAAGTTGTGGTAGCCGTCCGTGAGGTCGTAACATCCATTCATCGTTGAAAAGACACGTAGTCCGAGCGCATCGCGCCAAAAACGAATGCTCTTTTCTAAGTCGGTCGTGCGGACACCAATGTGTACAAGTGTTGTTGACATAAGAGGTTCCTTTTCTTACGGCATACAGAATATGCCTACTACTTTAAATCCAAACGGTCGGTTCTCGATTTTCTGCGCGGTGCTCGTATAGCACTTTGACATCATCCGGTAAGTTATCGAACGTTTCGCCAGGAATTGTGGCAGTATTAACACCGAAGAGTTCTAAATTCAGCCACCACGGCGCATATCTGACGACAACCGCAGTCCGTTTACCAGCACTCGGATTTTCTGCATTGGAGTGCCAAATTCGACTGTCCATGATAAGCACGCTGCCCGCACTCCCGATGGCTTGCATTTCTCCATCAAGTGGATTCCGATCGCCGATGCCATCCGCTTTACCTCTCGGATTCCGAAGATCTACATGCGTTTTCGGAACAATCCAGGTACCGCCGTTTTCTGTTGTGAATTCGGAGAGCATCCAGAGTGTGGTAATCCCAATAACTGCACTCGGAAACGGCTGCGGAATGTGCCATTTCTGGTTCAAATCGTAGGGGAAATCGGAGTGATATGCACGCACTAATTCGTAATGTGGAGGACGAATTTTATACTCGGTCTGCGAAATACGTACCTGCGGTCCCAGTAACTGCTGGATAGTGGCAAGGAGCCGTTCATTCGCCAGATGCTCGGCGAATTTCGGCATGAAACTGATGACGTTGCGTTCCCATGCGCCGTGCGCTTTACGGAATTCATTATAGTCGGCTTCCGAGGTCTCGACCTCTTCGCGAACCGCATCAACGACATCCGTAGGAACAACGTTCTCTAAGACACACCAGCCTTCTTCCCGTAGCTGCGCAACGTAGGGTTCAATTGATTCTAATAGATTGTCGGTTTCCATTGACGCCTCCTTAGATCTTAGGAATCGAAACCTGTTTCTCGCTCGCGGTTGTAACGGACTGCTGTCTTGATGAGCGGTGCGAGCCGCATTACCTTACCAAGAGAACCGATGATACCGATCTCGCGTGTTGTTATCGCCCCCATAACGTTGAGTTCGCCTGTCCAGAATTTATGGGCAACATCCCCAGTCATCGTCAGTTCAACATCTGGAGAAATGTTGTCACAAGGGCCGCGGGCAATAGTATATTCACCATTTGCTGCCGTTAGGGCCATCTGGCAATCGGGAGTGCTGTAGTTGAATTGAACAGTCAGGGACACCGATTTCAGTGCCTCTTTTGCTTCCGGCAGCGTGGCAATCTCTTCAAATAGTTCGCTAATGTAACTGTAGAGTTGGTCGGATGTTTCAAATATAGCCATAGTTTGCGGTATAGCATACTTTACAATAGATAGGAAGTCAAATTAAAAAATGAATATGAATCTACTCAAACTGTTTCGTGGTGAAGTTTCTAAGGATATACTTTTTGATGCGCAATCTTACGAGGACGCGCGAAATTACTTTACTACCCGAACTATCGCCTATGAATCTCCAATAGGATGTCTTGGTGTAGTCGCAGCAGATGAGAACACTGTTTCGCATGTTTTCTTTACTAATGATTTTCCGTTCGGTGAATTATCATCTGTTCAAATACGGTATCCCGTACTAACTCGTGCACGCACACTGCTCAACCGGTATTTTGCAGGTGAGCCGTTTGATGCCTCCGAGATCCCGATCCGGATAGACTGTGGAACGGACTTCCAGAATCAGGTCTGGGAAACCATCCAGCAGATCCGTTATGGCGAACTCCGCAGCTACAAATGGATCGCAGAGCGGATAGGAAAACCAAAAGCAGTTCGGGCTGTTGGGAGCGCAGTTGGCGCAAATCCAGTTTCTATTCTCAATCCGTGTCATCGCGTCATTAGAAGTAATGGCGCGTTGGGAGGCTACGGCGGCGGTCTGGAGCGGAAACGTCTATTATTAGCACTTGAAGGTCATCCTACACGTGAATTGCAATAAACGCGTTTTTTTAAGTGTTTCCAGAATAAAACCTCTGAGGAGTTTTAATGACATCTCAAAAAAATTTAGGTAAAGCCACTCAAGCCATCCATGCAGGCGAGGCACGGACAGCCTCGACGCAGAAAACGGGACTACCTTTATTACCACCTATCTATCAGAACAGTACTTTCCGTTTCACCTCAGCTGCCGAATGTGCTGAGGCATTCCGTGATGAGGAGAGCGGCTATGTCTATACGCGCTGGGGGAATCCGACGCAAGCAGTATTAGAACAGAAACTTGCTGTTCTTGAAGCCGGTGAGGCAGCACTCGCTACTGCGTCGGGGATGGGGGCAGTCACTACGGCACTGCTTACGGCTTTAGCCGATGGTGGACACGTCGTCGCAATGGAGAACCTCTATTCCGCTACGTTCCAAATTCTCAATGAAGAATTCCCACGATTTGGGATTGAGACAACCTTTGTTGATGCAACAGACACCGCACAAATAGAACGCGCAATCCGAACGGATACCAAAGTTCTCTATCTCGAAAGTCCAACGAACCCACTCTTAAAACTGGTTGACTTGAAAGCATCTGCCGAGATTGCAAAAGCATACGGCTTAACTTCAATCATTGACAACACCTTCGCCACCCCGTGCGGTCAACAACCCATTACGTTTGGTATTGATGTCGCTGTTCACAGCATGACGAAGTACATGAGCGGCTCTGGTGCCGTTATCGCTGGCGCGATTATTGGGCAGAAGGAATTCGTTATAAGTGCTAAGGAAGGGGCGTTGCGGAACTTCGGCGCCGTCATCAGTCCGTTCAACGCATGGTTAACGCTGCACGGTCTTACGACCCTACCGCTACGGTTTGCGCGACACAGCGAAAACGCTGCACGCGTCGCAGAATTTCTTGAAGCGCATCCAGCAGTAGCGTGGGTTCGCTATCCCAGTTTGACAAGTCACCCGCAGTATGAACTCGCCAAACGCCAGATGGACGCGTTTGGGGGGATGATAACCTTGGAGTTGAAGGGTGGACACACCGCCGGCGAACACCTCGTCGATCACCTTCAACTCTGTTCATTGGCTGTTAGTTTGGGTGATGTCCGCACCTTAATCTGTCATCCTGCCTCAACAACGCATTCACACGTTCCCGCTGATATCCGTCAACGGACCGGAATTACGGATGGTTTAGTCAGGATTTCCATCGGATTGGAAGATGTCGAAGATATTATCGCCGACCTCGGACAGGCGTTAGAGTCCCTGACTCCTTAAATTTTGGATGTAATTTTCATTGATGTTGTTCGACGGGTGGGTTGCCTCTTTGTGAGGTTCCGGGAATCCTGTGATTAACTTCTGGTATGCGTCCACTGCTAAATCCGTGTCGCCACCATCCTCATGGATTTTACCGACCGAATATTGGGCTGCCCGTCGGGTGTCGTAATCGTAGATACTATTATCTGCAACTTTCTGATACGCATCAATGGCACTCGCCATATCGTTATTCGCATAGGCGATTTGCCCGATATAAATCTGGGAATTGGCAGCATTCTCATTGCGCGGGTACAAGTCGATGGCTTCCTCAAGTCGAGCGATAGCTTCGTCGTATTTGCCGAGCCGTTCATACGCCCACCCCATATAAAAGTACGCGTCCTGTCCTACCTTAGCATCTGGATAGAGATCTATGACTTTCTGATAACCATCAATTGCCGCTTGATATTCCCCTTCCGCAAGATGAGTTTGCGGGATACCGAAACTCGCAAGCGGGGCAAGGTCTGGATCCCCAGAATCAACGACGTTTGTAAATTCCACCCGGGCGTTTTCATAGTCCTGCTTCTTGAGGTAAATTTCGCCGGTAACGTATAAAATCTGATAGAGCAACGGACTATCGCTGAAGGGTTCTCTGAGCGCGTCAAACCGGGCAAGTGCCAAATCTAATTCCTCTTTGCCGTAGTAACACATCGCTATGTTAAACAGGGCTTGATCCGTCAATTGACTGCCCGGATATATCTTAACTAATTGATCGTAAAGTGCTATAGCACGGTCATAGTAAGCATCTAAGGATTCGAGCGTCCCTGTCTTTTTTAGCTGCTCCGCGATCTGATAAGAAGCGAAAGCGATAGCGTACATGGAGTCATCTGCCCACTCACTATCTGGATAGTTGTTGATAAGCCTACGAAAGAGTGCGAAAGCCTCTTCATCAGTGCGTGGAATCCGTGAAGCGAGTTGATAGATAGCATCGTCTGCCCACAGGCTATCAGGATATTTGTCAAAGACTTCTCGGTATGCAGCTCGAACTTTGCGTAAACGGCTTTCGTCTGGTTCGTCAAGTGTTATAGGCGGATTATCGATGGATTGTGCTGCTGTCCATGCTTTGTCGGAATTATCGTAATAGTTTTCGTAACTTGTGTCGTTACCCGTGATGCGCCCGAGCCAAAACCCAACAACGAGCGCGATCACAACGCAGATTTCTGCGATTATGAACTTCTTCATCTTTTTTTCTCCTTAGCAAGGATTGATTCAAACTATACTAACAAGGCTTCCGAAATATGTCAAGTGTCGTTTATAGTGAAATCCAGAGGTATATGCTTTTCATTGTAGCAAATTTTGTGCCGATCTGAACATACCGACTGATGCGGTACTTCGTCAAATACGCAGAAAGTGTTGCACGAAATCGGGCATACCTATACTCAGTTGCACGGAATCGGGCAAATTTAACCTGTTGTTCAAATTGCTGAATGTTCTTTTCTGATAGACTTACCCAAATATTTTCTGAAACTTCATGGAATCTCGCTAATCTTTTGGAGTGTAGGTCGGGTGTATATTTTGCTATAATTTGCTTGACAACATAGGAACGCTTTGATAAAATGTATAATAAAGTATAATGGTTGTTTTCTTTTTTTACCGGAAGGCATAAAAGAGATTTTGATAAAATTGTTAGCAATTATAACAGACCTGAATCAAGGTATTTTACGAAACGATCCCCGCAAGCGGATTACATCAAAAAGAGAGGTTTTTTGTGCGTAAATTTTTGTTTCGCGTTTCTGCATTGGTTTTAGCGATTTCGTTAGTAACACCTCTACTCGCTAATGGCGAAGAGAGTATATTGGACAAAGTCAAAAATAGAGGTCGGTTGATTTGCGGTGTCAACAAAGAATTACCCGGTTTCGGTTTCCTTAGTCAGAATGGTGAGTGGAAAGGCTTTGACGTAGATTACGGCCGGGCGATTGCTGCCGCTGTTTTAGGCGACCCGGACAAAGTTGAGTTTCGCCCTTTAAAGGCACCTGATCGTTTTCCAGCACTTCAGACGGGTGAAATAGATGTTTTAATCCGTAATACCACTTGGACACTGACTCGCGATACCGATCTCGGTGCTGACTTCGGTCCGCCAACATTTTATGACGGACAGGGGTTTATGCTCCGTAAGGACCTCGGTATCACATCACTCAAGGAGTTAGCAGGTGCCACTATCGGTGTTACTGCTGGCAGTACCACCGAGTTAAACCTCGCCGATACCACCCGTGCCTTAGGGATTGAAGTTGAGTCTATTGTCTTTGAGGAAACTGAGACGCTTTACCAGAGTTATGATCAGGGACGTTGCGATGCAGTGACAAGCGACAAGTCGCAATTAGTCTCGCGCCGTCAATCTTTAAAAGACCCAGATGCGCATGTTATTCTTGACATAACCATTTCAAAAGAACCGCTGGGTCCCGTTACCGTCCACGGAGATAACAAGTGGAATGATGTCGTGAGTTGGGTGGTTTATGCCACGTTCTTTGCCGAAGAGCACGGCATTACACAAGCCAACGTCAGCACCTTTGAAACAGAGAACCCCGAAATCAAGCGTTTCTTGGGGATAGATGAAGGCGCAGGTATGGGTGAAAAACTCGGTCTATCGAAAGACTGGGCGCGTCAAGTCATCGCTGCTGTCGGAAACTATGGCGAGATCTTTGAGCGGAATTTGACCCCGCTCGGCTTACCACGTGGTGTTAACAAGCCTTGGACGCAGGGCGGTTTACTCTACGCCATACCGTTCCGATAGAAGAAATCCTGCTTACAACTGTCCAATTACACGTTGACTACAGACTGCACGTTTCGATTGCTGCGGTGGGCGACCTTATGTCTCGCTACTGCAGCAAGCCGTGCAGTGCTACGCTTGCAGATACACAACAGAATTATCCTACTACAAATAACAATGCTCCGATAAAGTATACGATCAACGGCGTTTGCCAGAGTCTCGGTCTATTTCTGATGTCTCAATCATAAAAAAATGGAAAATAATACACCTAAAATTGCATCAGGAAAAATCCCCTTTTGGCGAGACATTCGAGTTTTGCGCGTCCTGTTTCAGCTTGTCTTCTTGCTCGGTGTGATTCTGTTGCTGGCTATTCTTTACACAAATATGTTAAAGGGGCTCCGTGGGCTTGGACTAACGCTGAACCTCAACTTTCTTCAAAATGAAGCCGGGTTTGACATCTCGGAGGGAATTCCTTACGAGCCTTCGGATACCTACCTCAGAGCGTTCTGGGTTGGGGTCGTGAATACCCTTAAAGTCAGCAGCATAGGGATTGTCTATGCAACCGGTCTTGGACTCCTTTTCGGCATCGCTCGACTGTCAAGCAACTGGTTAATCCGGACGATAGCGGCCGTTTATGTTGAATGCTTCCGAAATATCCCGCTTCTGCTCCAGATTCTGTTTTGGTACACCGCTGTAGTCGCTCAACTTCCGACGGTTAGAGAGAGTCTCTCTATTTTCGGGGGCGCGTTTATTAATAACCGAGGCGTATACTTACCGGCACCTGAACCGACCGCTGGTCTGAAAATTTGGATCGGTTTTCTCATCGTAGGTTTTCTCCTGGCGGTAGTCCTCTACGTTGTGCGATGGCGGAAACTTCAACAGTTGGATCGCCCGGGGTTTCGTGCCAAGTGGGCACTGCCTGCTTTCCTTATCATCGCAGTCTGTGGATGGTTCCTCACACCGAATAGTCCCTTTACGTTGGATTTACCAGTATTTCAAGGTTTCAATTTCAGCGGAGGAATACGCTTTTCACCAGAGTTCTCTGCACTTTTAATTGGGCTTTCTGTATATACAGGTGCTTTCATCGCTGAAATTGTGAGAAGTGGTATACAGTCGGTAGTTAAGGGACAACGGGAAGCCGCGAGATCTGTCGGCTTGAATGAAGGGCAAACCTTACGCCTAATCGTTTTACCGCAGGCTGTCCCTATCATCGTGCCGCCGCTCACAAGCCAGTACCTGAACCTCGCGAAAAACTCAAGTCTGGCTGTCGCAATCGGTTTCCCCGATCTCTTTAGCGTCGGCAATACTATCATGCCTCAGACTGGACAATCGATCCCCGTTTTTGCGATGATTATGGTAAGTTATCTGATTATGAGTTTGACAACATCAGCAGCTATGAATTGGTACAACCGTTGGATTACCCGAATCGGACGATAACTGAAGAATAGTTTTCAGTTGTCAGGGCGGTTTTTCTACAAATTAGCCGTCAGTGGTCAGCCGTCAGCAAGAAGGTTCTTGTGGGAGGAGGCGGAAAAGTAACCGCCCACAACAAACCTTTGACTGATAGCCGATAGCCGAGGGCTGATAGCCACTCCTCTGATAACCAATTAGGAAGGCGAATTACACAGTGGAAGAACGAGAACTTACGCAAGAAATTAGACCTCCGGCTAACACAAAAGGTGTAGCGCGTTGGCTTAAAGACAACTTATTTAATACTTGGTACAATACGCTCTTAACTTGCTTAGCACTTGTGTTTCTATTTTTTGCTTTTAAGGGGATTTTGACATGGGCGTTCACCGAAGCGGAATGGGATGTGATCCCAGCGAATTTTCGGCTCTTTATGGTCGGGTCTTATCCACAAGAGCAGATATGGCGCGTATGGAGTGTGATTTATATTCTAAGTGTGCTTATAGGTTTGAGTGCCGGCATGTGGGGAGGTTTGGTATTCAGATTTGCCATTGCTTTCAGTGGCGTTTGGTTTATTGGCGCGCTGCTTCCTTTTGAACTTTCAACGCGGGGGGGGTGTATAGGCGCGGTCGTCGCAATCGCTGCCTCTCTTTTTTTGGGACGTGGCAGAACCGGTTTGCGTCCTTGGATTTTGGGTGGTTGGCTGCTCTCCTTTCCTTTGGTGATGTTTGTGTTACATGGGTTTGGGGAAAATAGTGTGCTCACAAGTAATTGGGGTGGACTGCTTCTCACACTAATCTTAGCGGTTGTTGGTATTGTCGTCTCTTTTCCGCTGGGTGTCTTTTTAGCACTCTGTCGCCAGAGCGATCTCCCTGCTATCCGGTGGATTTCAACGGTTTATATTGAGACAGTTCGCGGTGTCCCGTTGATAACAATCCTATTCATGGGGAATATCTTGATACCGATCTTTATGCCGGGTCTTGATATTAACCAAGTTTTACGGATGATGTTCGGAATAACCTTCTTTTCCGCTGCCTACATGGCGGAGAATGTGCGTGGCGGACTGCAAGGGATCCCCAGCGGACAACATGAAGCCGCCCAAGCCGTCGGACTCAACTACGTGCAGACGATGCTGTTTATCGTCTTACCGCAAGCACTCAGATCCGTCATTCCAGCGATTGTTGGGCAATTCATTGCGTTGTTTAAGGATACATCGCTTGTTTCTATCATTGGACTCATTGATCTCTTGGGCATCGCCAAAAGTGTTATCGCTAATCCCGACTGGCTTGGACTACAAGCCGAGGTATATCTGTTCGCCAGCGTTATCTACTTTGTTTTCAGTTATTCCATGTCCTATGGCAGCCAAGAAATTGAAGAAACACTCGGCGTGGGAAAAATTTAGGAATAACTGTTGGATGTCGGCTTTCAGCTGACGGCTATTAAAAAGGACTCTAAAAAAATGGCAGAACACGAAAACGCGCGGAACGATCCGATTATTATGTGCGAAGATGTACATAAATGGTTCGACGATTTCCACGTCCTCAAAGGGATTACGACCTCATTCCAAAAAGGTGAAAGAGCAGTGATATGCGGTCCGTCCGGATCAGGCAAATCCACGTTCATTCGGACGCTGAACCGTTTGGAAGAGCATCAGCGCGGCACAATCATCGTTGATGGCGTGGAACTCACCGATGATCTCCGTAATATCAATCTGATCCGTCAAGAAGTCGGCATGGTGTTCCAACAGTTCAACCTGTTTCCACATCTGACGAATTTGGAGAACATAACCTTAGGTCCAATCCGAGTCAGGAAAGTGACGAAAAGTGAGGCGGAATCGGCGGCTTTAGCACTCTTAGAACGAGTGGATATTGCAGATCAGGCATACAAATATCCCGCGGAAATTTCGGGTGGACAACAGCAGCGGGTCGCAATCGCAAGGGCATTGGCGATGGAACCGAAAATTATGCTCTTTGATGAACCAACAAGTGCGCTGGACCCAGAGATGATTACGGAAGTCTTGGATGTCATGCGTGAACTCGCACGTTCCGGTATGACGATGCTCGTTGTTACGCACGAGATGGGATTCGCACGTGAGGTTGCTGATCGGATCCTTTTCTTTGATGAAGGAGCGATTGTAGAGGACGCAGCACCAGCAGATTTCTTTGATAACCCACAACACGAACGCACAAAGCTTTTCATTTCACAAACATTGCAACATTAGAGATATATTGCAAAACTGCATATTCTTGTAGGAGCCATCTCCGAATCGCGACCGCTCCGAACAAAATGGATGAAAGCAAAATATGACTTTTCAGAGGGTGAACGCGGCAGATTCTATAATTCAAAAGCCGTCTTTAATATCCTCAATTCTCACGAGAAAGACGTAGGACAAAAAATGCGGTTGAATAACAAAATAGCCATAGTCACAGGAGGCGGGCGCGGTATCGGTAAAGCCATAGCCCTACGCTTCGCTGAAGAAGGGGCGAAAGTTCTCGTTGATGACGTGCACAATGCTATTGGGACAGCGACGGTCTCTGCGATAACCGAAGCGGGCGGTGAGGCATTGTTTGCTAACGCCGATGTCTCTGATGCTGCTGATGCCGAAAGTCTAATCGCGAAGGCTGTTGACGCTTACGGTACGGTTGACATCTTGGTGAACAATGCTATCTGTTCCACGGCGGATGTACTCAACAACAACTGGGAAGCAAACTTAGCAGTCGCACTCCAAGGCACCAGCCACTGTTCCAACGCCGTTATCCCAGTGATGCAAGCGGCTGGTGGTGGTAGCATTATTAATATCGCCTCTGTCAACGGACTCATCGGATTACAGGCGATCCACGCCTATTCTGCCGCGAAAGGTGGTGTCATTGCCTTGACCCGCTCCATGGCAGTCGCACACGGTAAAGACAACATCCGTGTCAACTGCATCTGTCCGGGGACGATTCAAACGGAAGTCTGGGAACCGATGCTTGAACGTAACCCAAAAATCTTGGATGAAATCACGCCCTGGTATCCATTGGGACGCATTGGGCAACCGATTGACATCGCGAATGCCGCACTCTTCCTCGCATCCGATGAAGCCAGTTTTGCTACGGGAGCAGTCTTCGTCATTGACGGAGGGTTGACCGCAGGCAATCATCAATTCCCAATCTAAGGGTTGATAAAAGAAATCACCTAATTCACATAGGACAATTGACACACGGAGGAATGTAATGGTAACACAGGAACAGGTCGATTTTTTTCAGGAAAACGGCTATCTCAAGTTTGGGAGAGTCTTAGATAGCGATGGCGTTGAAGCTATGCGCGCCGGGTTAGATGCCGTCATTGAAATAGAGCTTAATGAAGGCGACGATTCCTCGCCAGAATTCAAATATGGACACGACCGCCGCGAGAACCAACTCAATCGGGGAAGCGGACACCCGCGTGCGATTCATCAGTACATTAACATGTGGAAGCGAGAGGAGCATTACGAGGCAGCCATCCATCACCCGCTCGTCGCTGGAACGGCACGCGCACTGCTGGATACGCCTGAAGTCCGTCTCTGGCACGATCAGGTCATTTCCAAGCCACCTCATGATAACGGTCATTTCGCATTCCATCACGATTTCTTCTTTTGGCCCCTCAGTCCACCGAACATTGTGACCTGCTGGCTCGCTTTGGATGACGCAACGGTGGATAGCGGATGCATGCACGTTATGCCGAAAAGCCACAAAGACGAACGCTTTTCCGTCGCAGCGAGAGCTGCAGCAGATGCAGCAGCGGCGAAGGCACGCGAAGACGGGAGAGAATTGCCTCCCGATCAGTGGGCAGAAAGACGGGAATTAAGCATCGATCACGGCGTTCCCGTGGAATTGAAAGCAGGCGAATGTATGTTTCATCACTGCCTCAACTTCCACGCCACGCCTCCAAATGTCACGGAGCATCAACGCCGTGCGTTCGTCATGATTTTTATGGCGCAGGATGTCTGCTATAACAACGCGCAATCACCAAACCACGTCCTCGTCCCGACAATCGAGGTCGCAGATGGTGAACCGCTCGTCGGAGACGGATTCCCTGTAGCGTAACCCGGTATCGTGTCCTTACTCCAATAGTGGTGCCGAGGTAAGGTGTAATGATATGAAAGATCCAACGTTTATCACAAGAGTTGTTCTGAAAAATTATAAGAGTATCGCTGCGTGTGATGTACAACTGCAGTCCCTGATGTTCCTTGTAGGTCGCAATGGGTCAGGCAAGAGCAACTTTCTTGATGCGCTGCGATTCGTTGCCGATGCGTTGAATAGAAAGTTCAGCAGCTTGATCTTTTTCATTCCAACAAGAAAGATGGTGAAAAAAAAAGAAAAAAGGAAAATGTGAATGACAGTCAAAATTGGATGTATTGTTGAAGGACACGGCGAGGTGGAAGCCGTACCAATTTTGATTCGACGCTTAGCAGCACGCCATTATCCTGAATTGATAACTGTCATTCCAACCCCTATCCGTGTTCGCAAAAATAGGATCTTTAAGGTAGGTGAACTGGAGCGTGCAGTCGGATTGGCAGTTCAGCGTATCGGGAGACAAGGTGCTATATTTATCATTCTTGACAGCGATGATGACTGTCCAGCAGAATTAGGGCCCGCATTGCTTTATCGAGTCTCACAAGTTTTTCGTGATGTACCTATTGCCGTTGTCCTTGCGAAACGTGAATTTGAAGCATGGTTTCTTGCCTCGGCCAAGTCGCTTCGAGGGCGAAGAGGGTTAAAAAACGATCTCAATTCCCCAGACAATCCAGAGGCAATCCGTGGTGCCAAGGAATGGTTGCGCCAACGGATGCAAAGCGGCAGAACGTATCGTGAAACGCGCGACCAACCTGCATTCACAGCACTTTTTGACTTAGAATAGGCGCGGCAAGCCGATTCCTTCGACAAGTGCTATAGAGAGATTGTTCGCCTCCTTGATGAGTTGAAAAGCACAAACAATCGGGGTCCGTAGGGGTTTTTGCTTGGGTATTTCTTCAAGGTCCCCTCGCCCGTAGTGAAAAAAATATAATCTATCGCTCCCATTGATTGAGGATTTAATATGGAACAAAAACCGAATGTCATCTTTATTTTAACGGACGATCAGGGACCGTGGGCTGCAGGGTGCTGCGGCAACGATGAAGTCCGAACTCCCTATCTTGATCAGTTGGCTTCTGAGGGAACGCGGTTCCCCAACTTCTTCTGTACAAGCCCTGTTTGTTCACCCGCACGCGCAAGTCTCATGACGGGGCGTATCCCTTCAGCACACGGTGTACACGACTGGATCCGCGACGGAAATATGCCACCAGATCCTGCCCGATACCTTGATGGATTGACCTGTTATACCGATGTTTTAGCCGACAATGATTATACCGTCGGACTAAGCGGCAAGTGGCATCTCGGTGATAGTTTAACACCACAACACGGGTTCAGCCACTGGTTTACTTTGCTAACAGGTGGAAGTCAGTATAACGATGCGGATATGATCCGAGATGGACAGGTCGAAATGCAACCCGGCTATCTTACCGACGTAATCACTGATGACGCACTGGACTTTATCTCGGCGAATCAGGAGGGTCCCTTCTACCTCAGCGTCAACTATAACGCACCGCATACACCCTTTACAGGACACCCGCAAGACATCGTTGATTCCTATGACGATTGTCCCTTCAAAACGTGTCCACAGGAGGCGTTGCACCCGTGGGCGGTGCAAGGTGCCGCTGTACACATGGGCAATCGTGAGTCGTTGAAAGGCTATTTCGCTGCGATTACCGCCCTCGATTTAAACGTCGGACGAATTTTAGAGAGACTTGCACAGTTAGGAATCCGCGAGAATACGCTTGTGGTTTTCAGCAGTGACAACGGCTACTCTTGTGGACATCACGGATTTTGGCATAAAGGGAACGGAACGTTCCCGTTGAATATGTATGAAAACTCCGTCAAAGTCCCCTTCATTGTCAGCCAACCCGGCAGTATCCCCGAAGGTCGCGTCAGCGAAGCGATGGTGAGCCAATACGACTTTATGCCGACGCTGCTCGATTATCTCGGATTACCTGACCCAAACGACGATATGTCTCCCGGCAGAAGTTTTGTCCCCGCACTTTCTGGCGAAACAAACGACGCGAAAGATGAAATCGTTATCTACGATGAATACGGTCCCGTCCGTATGATTCGGACACAGGAGTGGAAGTATGTCCATAGGTACCCATACGGTCCACATGAGTTGTACGACTTGGTAAACGATCCGGATGAACGGAAAAATTTGATAGATGACAAGTCTCAAAACGCTCGGGTAGACGACATGCGTCAACAGATGGGAGCGTGGTTTGAACGATACGTTTTACCTGAATTAGATGGTGCAAGGTGTTCCGTTACCGGTGGCGGGCAAGCGGCAAAAATCGAGGAGGGACAGTGTGGCGAAGGAGCTTTCCATCCCAGATATGCCCCACCTCGTCAAAATGTGTAGAAAGATTTACTGGATGCATCGAAAACTGAGGGGATATTTCTGAATCGACAAGGTAGGAGAAGGTTATGACTAAATTGGAATTGGCTTTCGCAGAAGCAACCAAATTGCCACCAAAAGAACAAGATCGCCTTGCAGAATGGTTATTAGCTGAACTCGCTTCTGAGAAACGTTGGAATCAACTTTTCGCAGAGTCCCAAGAGGTCTTAGAAACACTCGCTTCAGAGGCACTTGATGAACACCGCCGTGGGCAAACCCAAGACTTGGACCCGGAGAAAATTTGAATTCAAAAACGACAGGAAACTTCCGATCCATGCTTGCAGCCTTACCCGCTGACATTCGACAACTCGCGCAGGTAGCTTACAGACGGTTCGACCAAAACCCGGCTCACCCTAGCCTACATTTCAAGAAGGTGCATCCGATTCGTCCAATTTATTCGGTACGTATCGGCATTGATTATAGAGCAATAGGTGAACTGGATGGAAATGACATGGTTTGGTTTTGGATTGGACCGCATGGAGAATATGATAAGTTGCTCAGGCGGCTCTAAGAACTAAACCTGTTTTTCGATGGATAGTTGTAGGGACATGGGAACTCAAGGTTTCCAAATTAGAATAGAAAGGAGCGAAATGGCGAGAGCCTTTGCCCCCGGCAATATTTCGTGTGTTTTCAAGGTTATTCCGCACACCGAGGCTGCCCGTATGCATTCGCTCGGCATGGGTTTTACCGTTAAAGAGGGTGTAGATGTCACTGTTTCTGAGCACCGTGAGACAAAAGTGCTGTTTAACAGGCAAAGCATCAATTTTCCTACCGTCTGTGCTGTCATTAATAGGCTAACCCGAAATAGTAGCATCACAGGGATAAAAGTAGACATAACTTCACCCTTGCCCCTCGGTTGTGGATTCGGGCTTAGCGGTGCCGCTGCACTCGCAACAGCCTACGCGCTCAAGGCACTGCTCGATCTACACGAAGATGCGGAGGCACTCGCGATGGTAGCACATGTCGCGGAGGTTGAGAATCGTACTGGGTTGGGTGATGTTTGCTCGCAATACCACGGCGGTTGCCTCGTTAAGTTGAAAGAAGGCGCACCGTTAGTTGCCGATAGGTTACCGGTAAAAGAACAGCCCATCTATTACCGCTACTTCGGACCGATTCAAACGAGTGAGGTACTCGGAAACAAAGAACAGACAACTCGTATCAATCGTGCTGCCGATGCTGCATTGAGCGTTTTACAGACGCTTACCAGTGCCAAACCGAATGCTGAACTTTTTAACGCCTGTTTCGAGGTGTCAAAACGGTTTTCGGTGGAGAGCGGCTTGCTCAGTGATGCCCGCGTGATAGCGACAATCGAACAGATTGAAGCGGAAGGCGGCGTTGCATCGATGATTATGTTAGGGAACGGCGTTTTTAGCACGCACCCTTTCGAGGACGCTGTGGAGACGAAGCTTGTTTATAATCCCGCACGTCTCACATAGTCTTAGTCCTCAGCAGTCAGTAACCCGTCATTGACGGTTTAAGTCCTTGCAACCACTATACTTGTTGCAATCTTAACTGATGGTTGAAAACCTACGGCTAATAGCCAATACACGGAACGGGAACCCGCTGACAGCCCGTGGCTGATGGTTTCCGATACCTAAAATGAAAACTGCCCTTATCCTTTCATTTTTCGCGATGTCTGTTACTGTTGGTGCAGTAGAAGTCGAGAATGTGACATTCGGATTTGGCGACGGTTACAAAGTAGGCACATGGGCACCCTTAACGATAACTGTCCGGAACCAAGATGACCTCACTGTGTTTAGAGGAGAGTTGGTTGTGGAGGTGCGAAGCTTTTCTGCGGATACTCCTATCGAACGTTACGCGACACCATTGCAGCTTATCGGACCTGAGTTAAAACGGAAAGACTTCTATGTTTACTGCCCGAAAAACGCTACGCAGCTTGTCATTCAACTTGTGCCTAACACCGCGTCGGAGGATCCGGGATTACGCACTACCGCGCCCAGTCTGACGCAAGATATACTGCTCCCCACACCCTTTGCCCGCAAGGATTACTTCGTGTTGGTATTGGCACCCAGCGCGGACAAGTTAAGACGATTTGTTGATAAAAAACAGTTAACCGCTTCCGATGGCGCACAGGTACATGTCAAATACCTTCCGAATTCGACATCTCTGCCACGCGATTGGATAGGTTATAGTGCCGTTGATGTACTTGTTATTCGTGAGATCCGCCTGACTGAGCGACGGATCCTTAAAGCACAACAAACAGCTATGCTTGATTGGATACAGCGTGGCGGTACGCTTATTGTCTCTGGTGGTAGTAGTTTTAATTACCTGAAAGGTAGTTTTATAGAGCCTTTTCTCCCTGTCCAATTGAAGAGCGTGGAACAAACGGATACACTTCCAGTTGCTTTGCTGGAACAGCTTAACAAGATAGCAGTCAGCGTAGATACTGGTCAGCAAAAACGGATAAGTTCACCAGAAACCTCTTTGCTGACTCCTGATAGCCGACTGCCGATAGCCATTCCTATTGAACGCATCCAGTTTGCTCCGAAAGCCGGATGTGAAGTGTTAATTGGCACGACAGACCAGATTTACGTCGCAAAACGGAAATTTGGAGATGGGCAGATTCTTGTTTTCGCGTTTGATTACAATGCGCCTCCCTTTGGCGTAAGCCCAAAAAATATAAAGAAGTCTGAACAACAGGTAGCTGAAACGTTCTGGCGCGGATTACTCAGCAGACACGGTAAATCGCCACGGCATCTCGCCGATCGATACGCACTTGCACTCCAACATGAGGAGGAGATCCATAAGCACTTTCTATCAGAGATGCCTACTCGGGTACCGCTCATTAAACTATTGGCTGTAGCCTTACCGATATATCTACTCGGTTTTGGCGGTTTTTTATTATATTTCGGGAAGTCAAAACAAAAATCACGCACGTATTGGATAGGCGGATGTCTCTTCGTTCTGCTTTCAGTGAGTACAATTGTGGTCGCGCGAAAAGTCTTACCGAACACCGTCACAGCGGATAGATTGTCGATTTTATCGGTTTATCCTGAGCAGCAGCGCGCACATTTATTGAGTTATGTGTCCCTTAGGGCGGCATCGCGTGCTGAAACGTCGATTGATTTCGCAACGGGTACCTTCATTCGTCATCAAGAAGTTGATGCTTCAAAGGGTGAACGCCCGCAAAAAATTGGGACGTTGGTTCAGGGCGCACAGGTTCAACTGCAAGATTTATCCGTGGAGCCGTGGCATCCTACGACTTATGTGGAGGAAAAGTTTTTAGCATGGGATGATCAGCAACTTCCACATATCCTGGAAAACGCATGGCGCGTTGCGGGAAAAGAGATGACTTACTTAGGGGATGTCCCGCTAAAAAATGGTAACGAACAGGAATCCGAACCCTCAACAGCGCGCTTTCGGCTGCGAGTGACACCCAAAATACCGCCTGATGAGGCGTTGGGTGGTACGCGAAAAACGTTCGCGCAAATCCTGCAACGCGATTATGTATTGCGCTATCTCGCAACCGAAGCGACGCTAAATCCCGAACCCTACTTCATTGGGTGGACTTCAAAAAGTTTTGCTGACATAGCGGTGGAGGGGAATATCAACACGGTCAATGAGACTTTAGTGATTTTTCGTCCCGGTGTTTTTTAATTTACGGGCCTCTGAACTAAAGAGGCGTAGGTGTTTGTAGGAGCGAGTTTTACTCGCGATGTCCTTAACTTGTCCGAACGAACCGCAAGGAATAATTAAAAAATGGATGTGCTATCGCTCGGCATTTATGTCGTTGATGTACTCGGACGACCAATAGATCAGTTTCCTGAAAAGGGGAAATTAGCCCTCTTTGATGAACTCGAAATCCATACTGGAGGTTGTGCTAATAACACGGCTATTGCACTCGCGCGCCTGGGTATCCCTGCTGGCGCGATGGGCAAAGTTGGCACCGATGCTTTTGGCGACCTAATTCTCCAGGGACTCGTAGATAACGATATCGACACGGCAGGCATGCAACAGGATTCGACTACCAGCACTTCTTTTACATTCGTCGCGGTTGCTTCCGATGGGGAACGGACTTTCTACCATTACATCGGGGCGAACGGTGAACTCTGCGAGGCGGACCTCAATTGGGAAATTATAAAGAATACCAAAATTTTACATATCGCCGGCGCCCTCGTCATGCCGCGTTTTGATGGCGCACCGATGGCAAATGTCCTTCGAGAAGCGAAAGCGTTAGGGATAAACACCTCACTCGACACAGCGTATGATGCGACTGGAAAGTGGATGGAGACGCTTGAGCCCTGCTTGCCTTACGTAGACATGTTTATGCCGAGTATCGTCGAAGCACAACTTCTTACAGGTCTATCTGATTACCGAGAAATCACCCAATTTTTGCGGGATAACTACGGTATCCATACAATCGGCATTAAAATGGGTGAAAACGGTAGTTACGCCTCTACACCAGACGCGGAATACCTCGCACCAGCATATCCTGTGAATGCCGTTGATGCGACAGGCGCAGGAGACGCTTATGTCGCCGGTTTCCTTGCAGGGACCATTATGAATTGGGATCTAAAATCAACAGCGGAATTGGCATCCGCGACAGGGGCAGCCTGTGTCACTGCCGTCGGTACGACTGCCGGTATCCAGAACCTTGAAGAAACCTTGAAAATTAGGCATCAAGGGTCAGAAAAGTAGCAATCAGCCATCAGCGGGTTACTTTACCCGAAAACCTCTTAACCGACAACTTGTAATCATAAAGATATGAACAACGCAGCAATTGTCCAAACCGAAAATCTATCCAAATGGTACGGCGAAGTGATGGGGGTAAACGATGTAACCCTCACAATTCACCCTGGGATAACCGGCTTGCTCGGTCCAAACGGGGCAGGAAAAACGAGCCTAATCAAGCTCATGACGGGGCAGCTCAAACCCAACCAAGGTGAAATCAAAGTACTGAATCAACCCGTATGGAATAATCCTGACCTGACACGGCGGGTCGGTTACTGTCCAGATATAGAATTGGCGTATCAATTCATGACCGGTTTTGAGTTCATTACTTTTTTTGCTACGTTAAGCGGATACGATAAATCAGAAATCGAATCTCGGAGTCTACAGGTTCTTGAAACAGTCGATATGCTACCCGCAAAAGATCGTCCGATTGCCTCCTATAGTAAGGGAATGCGGCAGCGAATCAAACTCGCACAAGCATTAGTCCACGAGCCCGAGCTCCTCTTTCTTGACGAACCGCTCACAGGTTTAGATCCCAATGGGAGACGACATGTCCTTGCTCTGTTAAAAAATCTGGCTGATAAAGGCATCAGTATCGTCGTTTCGAGCCATATCCTGTATGAAATCGAAGCGTTGACGGAAACAATTCTGCTCATCCATCAAGGTCGTATCCTTGCAGAGGGCACCATCTCCGATATCCGTGAACTCATTGACGAACACCCGCACAAAGTCTACTTGAGCACCGATGAACCCCGCCGTTTAGCACAGGTCTGCCTCCCTTTTGAGGATATCCTGAGTGTAACCTTTGTCGGTAGCAATGGTGCTGCGAATGGATCACAAACGGAAAAAGAGTCAGGTAATATTATTATAGAAACCGCCAAACCCGATGCTTTCTACGCGCGGCTTCCCGAACTCCTCATTGAAAACGAATTGAGTGTTTCCCAACTCTACTCACCCGATGATAGCCTTTCCTCTGTGTTTAAATATCTTGTTGGGTAACCGATTCGGTAAGGGTGCCTTTTCAGCAGATTGTTGTGTGCACCAACACGCCTGGCGAGGCGGCACATCGGGTTAGCTTCAGCTTATCCTCTTAGAAAACTCAAAAGGTCCTGTCTGTTATTATAGCAGAATTCACACCAAAAAACAGAACCAATGCAAGCAATAGTCGTTTAGGAGAAAATATAGTGGAATATCTTGATGAATCCGAAGTGCGAGTCATTGAAATCGGCAATAAAAACTATCCCAGACTTCTCAAGGCGATAAGGAAACCACCAAAAGTGCTCCGCATTCGTGGAAGTCTACTACCTGATCGGAGCATTATTGCTATTTCTGGGAGCCGAAAAACAACACAACAGGCTCTCGATGCCGCAGACAGAATCGGCAGAATGCTCGCGCAACACGGATATACAATCGCCGCTGGACTTGCCTATGGTTGTGACACTGCTGCGATTGAAGGCGCGCTTTCTGAGGGTGGCAAAGTTATCGGTGTCGTTCCGGGCGGATTCAAATCACTCCAAGGTCAGGAGAAACAGCTTGCTCAAAAAATCTTCGCCGCGGGAAGAACAGTCCTTTCTGAATATCCTGACGACTACTCTCAAGTATTCGGTCGGCACTATCTACGACAAAGTGAAGTTATCACTGGACTCTCTGAAAAGACGATCATTGTCGCAGCGGAAGAGCGATCGGGATCGTCAGCAACCGCAACCCGTGCGTTAAGGCTAAAACGCAAGGTTATCCTCACGCAATATGTCAAGGCAAAAATTGAAGGCGCAACGCTCGTTGAAAATCTTGGGGAGCTCAAAGCTGCACTCGGTATCACTTGCGAGGTTTCCTAACCTCGCCACATTATAGCGTGTAAACTTAATTGTGGGTTTTACTATAAGACGGTTTTTTAGATTCCCCCAATTTCACGAACTGTCCAATATCGGGGCCGTTGTCTGCCAACGCCGCGAAACTTCCATCACAGATAGCGCGCCGAATGCCGCGCATCAAACTGACGTAAAAGTGCAGATTATGCAACGTATGCAGTTGTGAACCGAGAATCTCGTTTTCGACATGTAGGTGTCGGAGATACGCACGTGTAAAGTTCTGGCAGGTATAACAGACACATTCTGGGTCCAACGGACTGAAATCACGCTTGTATTTCGTATTGCGGATGCGGATAATGCCTGCCGTCGTGAACAGAGACCCGTTGCGAGCGTTTCGCGTCGGCATCACACAATCGAACATGTCAATCCCGCACCGCACGCCGTAGACTAAATCTTCGGGTGTTCCCACACCCATCAGGTAGCGCGGTTTATCTGCCGGTAAGAGCGGCGCGACGTATGCAAGCGTTTCATACATCAAATCCTTTTTTTCACCGACGCTCAATCCACCGATCGCATACCCCGGAAAACCGATGGATACAGTCCCGTCGACACTTGCCTGACGCAGGTCGCGTTCCATACCACCCTGCACAATTCCAAAGAGCAGCTGATTCGAATTCCGATGTGCCTCTCGACACCGTTCCGCCCACCGCAAGGTCATCTCCATTGAGTCCTTTAGGTATGTGTAATCGTTCGGTAACGCAGGGCATTCATCAAACGCCATAATGATGTCTGCACCGAGCGCATTCTGGATCTCAATCGAACGTTCAGGGCTAATAAAGTGTTCCGTCCCGTCTATCGTAGAACGGAACGCCACACCTTCCTCTGTGATTTTCCGTAACGGACCGAGGCTGAAAACCTGAAATCCGCCGCTATCCGTAAGAATCGGTCGGTGCCACCCCATAAACGCATGCAAACCGCCTACTTCTTGGACGATCTCATGCCCCGGGCGTAGGTAAAGGTGATAGGTATTCGCGAGAATGATCTCTGCCTGAATCTGATCAGATAGCGTTTCGGGTGTGCAAGCTTTCACCGTCCCACGTGTCCCGACAGGCATGAATATCGGTGTATTCACAACTCCGTGCGCCGTTTGGATTTTCCCGACTCTGGCTGAAGTTGCTGGGTCTTGATGGATAAGTGTATAGGGAGATTCTGTCATGGGAATGGTCTTCAGTCTTCGGTTTCAGTTATCGGTCACAAGAGGTTTGCGTTATAGTCAAGTCTACAATTACTTGGACACTGCGGGGCGAGGTTCGGAAACCTCGCCAGCGGAGCACGGGACGGTGTTGCAACTCCGTGAAATTGCCTTGCAGTGAGAGTTATTTTTCGACTTTACTATAAATCAAAGAAATCCCTCAGCAAAACACCCTTCTTAACCGACAACTGACAACCGATAACTGACAACCAATAACTAATGAATAATCTTGACCTTGAGGATGGGACTATCCTGTACAAACGGTTTATTGTTAATCGTTGCAGAGCCGCGGAATTTAAATTCATACGTCTCCGGCGTTAAGGAACTAAGTGCCTGTAGCGGAACTTTGACTTCCGTCTCGTTTGCAGGGATGGTAATCGCTTCCGTGGTGAAGCCCTCTGGTACATCCATCGGTGTGAGGGTAATTTCATCTGTGAAACCGCCCTGCCGGACGATGGTTAACGTCAATATTGCTTCCTTTGTAAGCGGCTTTTTGCTTTCGGTTGCCTCAATATTTTCAGTTGGATTTGCCGCGATTGCTACGGTGCCACTATCTGACAACGTCGTTGTATCACTTTTCCCCGTTGCGGGGAAGACGATGCTGAAGCGCAGCGGCTCAACAGTTACAATGAACGGTGCCTCAACGATCATCAAAGGAATAGCAGGGGTCGATTGTTTCACTGCCTCGCCGTTGACAGTCGCTGTTCCGGTAACTGAAATATAACTGGTACCGGGTACCGGCAGAACGGAAAATTGCTCTCTCCGTTCAAAAGTCCCCGCTTTAACCGTAATCGTTGCCTCTGTTTCGCTTTCTGTAATAGTGATAGGTGCTGCTGAAACGCGATTTGGAAGTCCTGATATCGATAGGGCAATTGGACCGACAAAATCATCCCGTCGGTTTGCTGTTACATGGAGGTCAACCGTTTTGTTATGGATAGCACTTAAGCCGATTTCTGCGAGCGTCAGTGTGAATTCTGGCGCATCCATCACAGTAAGCAGGATCGGAGAAGGCGTAGCAGTGCGTTCTATCTGGCGGTTACCAGCGGCAAAAACGCCGACGACAGAAAGTGGCATGAGTCCGAGTGGCGCGTCCCACGGAGCCGTTATGGTGAGCATTGCCCGGTTTTGGGCTGCTTCAACAAGAGTCGGACTCACGTCAAATGTTTTCGGAAGGGAGGGACAGATCAGACGGATTGGACCGTTAAATTGGTCCAAACGCGTAACATCAACCTGCAATGTAACGCTGCTGCCTCTATTGACACGTGGGTTATCCATGACAGCGGGAAGGTTCCGAATGTCCAGAGCAACGACACTGAGTTGGCAGTCCGGTTCCAACGGACGGATGTTTAATCGGTACGGATAGGTTTCACCGCCTTGGTCGTTCAGATCTCGAATGGCGACAGAGTACTTTCCGGCTGCTTCAAAATTCCAGTCGATACGCGCATCGGCACTCGGCGCATCGTCGTTTACCATTAAAACCTGTTCCGCTGGCGAGGTTTCCATCGGTTTTCCGGGACCGTAAAGCGTGAGCAAAGCATCGAGGTTTGACGACAGTTTCATCGCCTCTACCTCGAAAACGAGGCGCTGCGGTGCTTCAATCTCAAATGAAAACCAGTCGACATCACCGGATTTGTCGATTTTCCCATTAAGGGTTATCGGGGTCGTTACAGCATTCGCTTTGTCACTTGTGTTATTCGGTTCGGTTTCCACCATTTCCGCCCAATTTCCGATAGTGAACGGATGTGGATTGGTTGCCAAGCCGGAGGGCGTTTGCACTCGCAGGGATTGTTCGCCTGCCGGTGTTTCAGCGGCTATTGAAACCTGTATAGTCGCTACTGTCTCGAGGTTCGCACCCATAACGGTAACGGTGTTCTCAGTGCCGCGTTGTCCACCAAGCGGAAAAATTGTTTCAAGATATGGGAGTTCACCGATGCTTAACCGATAGGTATATCCATTACCGCCTTTGTAACGAATATCGCGAATGTGAAGTGTGTATTTCCCGGTTTCAAGTGCTGTGTAATCCAAAACAGAGTCGAAACCGTTCCCAAGCCCGCTGTTGGCAACCTCAGTTCCATTGGCATCTCGGAGTACGAGGTAAGAATCCAGCAACGAACCGATGCGTTGTGCTGTCACTTCACAAATAAGTCGAGCATCCTTTTTCAATTGAAAAGTGAAACTATCTTCATCGTCAATTGACGCGATTGAGCCGTTTACAGTGACAGGCAGCGCAAGCCAATCGGTTTCCATTGTAGGAGTGGATGCCTCTGTCTCCTCCTCAATTATTTCTCGCAGGTTTCCAATGACGAAGTTCCTTGCATTGGAAGCACCGTACGGCGTAACAATGCGTATCTGTTGTATGCCTAACGGAGCGTCGGGAGCAATCGTCAACGATGCAACCAGCTGCGCGTCAGAGGGAACACGTCCAGAAACGCCAGCACCGTTGAAAAGGACAGCGGCTTGCCCCGTTTTTTCTTTAATTTCCGCCGTGATACCACTTCCACTGAACCACACTGCTGTTGCCGTACCAAGGTTTGTGCCCGTCAGTGTAACTTCTACGATGCGCCCTTGTTGACCGCCTTCTGGGAATACAGCCGTCAAGGTCGGTTGCACCTGCGCGTATGCGAAATTAATCGTCAGGAGAAAGATCCACAGAACGAGAAAAGACCGTTTTGTTAAGAGATGAGGAAGAGGTGCCTTAATCCGTCTTCTATGTTTCCGAAATAGCGTATTAGGCATTTTTAATTACCTCATTAGTGGTTTAGTCAGTTATCGGTTGTTGGCTGTCGACTGTTGATAAGAGGGCATCGTTAAACGAATACCTCTTTGCTGACTGCTGAAAGGTTTTTCGTAGAAAAACCGACCTGATGGCTGACTGCTATTCTATAGAGATTTTGAGGCTGAAAGCGTTGAGGTTTCCGCTTACATTGTACACGCTCCCAGTAGCACACAGCCGAAACAACTCGCTCTGTTCAAAAGGATACGTGATTTTCCCTGTTTTTTCGGGACCAATATACCATTTTATGGCGAGGGCACCGAGAGCTTCCATATACGCGTCGCCGTATTGACGTTCCCAGACAGAGGTAGGTATGCCTTCAGGTGCTTTTTCTGTTGGGAGGTCTTTATCGCCATCAAACAGGTAGAAAGTACCTGCTGCCTTACCTCTCCCTACGCTGATATCCAGCGTAAGCGTGCCGCCATTTTCAAACGCCGTGGTATCAATCTCTACGACGGTGTAGTTTTGATGCGGGACCATAGGGGTCTGAAAAGTGTCCATTATCTCCATCAACGGATACTCAGCGGTTAACGTGATTCTACCCAAACCAGGTCTTTTCCCTGCTAAGGCTTCCGATAAGAATAGACGGTACCCCTCCGCTTGGGAGAGCCCCCTATCCATGCAATCTCCGAAGAACCGATTGGCATCTTGCCTTCCCATCACTTCAAGTTCAGGCGAGATAACGAGACAATCGACTGGCGAGTGTAGATGCCACCCACTTATGATCGCTTGTGCCAACGGGTGTGTTGTGTCAACCCCCTTGAAGCCGTGCTGGTTTCTCTGTGCAAGGTAATCGCGCTTGTTTGGCGTGCGCCCGAAGGCAACATTGGACACCCATGTGTTGATAAAATGTGCGTTCAAGAATTGGATGTTTTGTTCGTCGGAGAGAGCACCTGCCCTCAGGGCTTTGCCACTCCCTCAGCAAACCTCATCCGCCAAAGGTCCATCTATGGAAATGGCGTGAAGCGGTTTCTGCTGGGCTTGTGCCAATTCCAACGCCATCTCCATCGGGACCCAATTGATCTGCTCCGATTTGTAAAACTGGCAGTTTAGCGCACGCTCGGCTTCTTCCTGTGTAATGACAGTGGAATTGCTCGCTCGCGTCGTGATGTTTTGCAGAACATCTTCGTTACCAGCACGGAGTTCCATTTGCGCGCAAAAACCAGTATCCGCAATCCAGTTAGAGTCACACCAACTGTTTTCGTCCTCCCAGCCGACCTCAAAATTCACGGGACCTTCCGGCAAGCGCATCTGAAAGAACGCGACCGTCTCTTCTTGACGGTTCATAACGAGATGTCCGGTAAACTGTGAAGGCGTGAACCAGCCATCTCCTAACCTGAATTCTGTATGAATGCGAAACACAATATCCGCGAATTCATCAGTGTAGGCACGTAAACAAGCCCACAACCCAGGATCTCCATAATCGCGCATATCCAAACGTGGGTTCGGATGAAGTTGCCGCAGCAGTTCAAGGGCACCCGTTTCTTCAATCTGCCAAAGATTTCCAACAGACACCGCTGCGTCTGGCAAGAACGCTCGAAAAACAGATGCCGAATACGCCTTCTCTGGCACAGCGACACCGAGATTCGTCAACCCGTCCCACGCAAACTCCACGGGGTGGTTAGATTGGGTGTATTCAATCGGGGCGATGAAGCCTTCGATGGAAACTTTGGCATCACCATCAATATTAAGCGTAATTTTGTTGGGGTTTGCGTCCATATTTTTAAAGGGGTTATCGGAAGAAAGGATTTTTGGGTGTCAGTCGTCGATTATCGGTAAGAGGGTTTCGTTTAACAAAACCCTCTTGTAACCGATAATCTGTAACTGATAACTGGGAACCAATTAGAAGATTCCTGCAATCGGTTCGCCTTTCACTAATTCGCGCGGTTGATCCAAATGATTGTACACGATGGTGTGCGGGTCTATACCGAGCGTATGGTAAACCGTAGCAAGGATGTCCCGTGGATGCACCGGTTTCTCAAGCGGTGTTGAGCCTGTTGCATCGGATTTCCCGTAGACCTGTCCGCCTTGGACACCAGCACCTGCAATCAGACCTGTGTAGCAATAGGGCCAGTGGTCGCGTCCATCAGGCGCGTTGCTGTTACCCGAAGTGCTAATACCCATCCGCGGCGAACGTCCGAATTCACCGATCGCTAAGACGAGTGTGTCTTCCAGCATACCGCGTTGATCCAAGTCTTCCAGCAACGAGGAAACCGCACTATCTAACTTCGGACAGTGAAGATTCTTCAGCGGACCGAAGTTGGTTGCGTGCGTATCCCATGCGGTAGTGTTCGGATCACCATTAGCAACAGAGGGCCAGTTCACCTGTACGAAACGAGTGCCTGCTTCTACCAAACGGCGAGCGAGAAGTGCGCTCTGTCCAAATGTGTGTCTACCGTACTTGTCTCTCATCTCATCTGGTTCTTGGGACAAATCGAATGCATTGCGGGCCCGCTGCGACAGAATGAGATTATACGCCTTTTCATAGTACTCGTTCAAGGCGTAAGAATCCGCGACCTTATCAATTTCGGGCATCCCTTTGTTAATCGTTTCAAGGAGATCTTTACGCCGTTTCAAGCGCACCGGCGGCACCTCTGGACGTAGACTCAAATCGTCGAGATTAATTTCCTGATTCGGATCTTGGAAGAGGAAATACGGATCGTATGCTCTCCCAAGGAAGCCGGCGTTTCCACCTTTACCGATGATATTGCTCTCCTGCATCGGGCGCGGAAGTTGGACTGCCGCGAGCATCGGCTCATCGGGTGGACGGTAATTCGCGATGTGCGATGCAGCATTCGGATGGTCGGCAGGGGACGGCGGATCGAGCTGACCCGAAGGCGCGACCTTGTCCGGCGTTTCACCCGTCACCATTTGGTACATCGCAGCGGTGTGGTTGAAAAGTCCCGCCGGCGTGTAACTTACGGAACGGATAAGGCAGGCTTTATCCATCTGTTGTGCCAAGCGCGGCATCGTCTCAGATAACTGGATCCCCGGCACGTTGGTCGGGATCGGACTAAACTCACCGCGGATGTTTGACGGGGCTTCCGGTTTCGGATCCCAAATGTCAAGGTGGCTCGGACCGCCTTGCAAAAATAGAAGGATGACCGAGTTGGCTTTCCCCCATCCGTTAAGCGGCTTGGCGGGGTCAACGGTTGTGTTCGCATTGGCTTGGAGTGACAATACCTGTGGCAAACTAATGCCGAGCATCGC
>CAZGAW010000011.1:0-29922 GCA_964523645.1 uncultured bacterium
TCGTCTATTTCCAGCCCTGCTTTAAAATCTGATAAAGCGTTGTTATAGGCAAATCTCGCATATCCGCATTGACTCTGAAACCACGCCGCTTGGACGCTATTCGGACGCAACGCTATTTTATGGGTCTTATGTGCCATTTTTGTGGTATCGCATGTCGCGCTTTAACCGCTTGCTACAGTCGGTCGGCGAGGAGACTGCCCTTGCGAGCAGGTAGCAAGTCCTCGCCCACGCGATAAGATTATTTTACCACAAACTACACTTTTTCGTCAAGGCTTTTTTGCCATAAATGCACGAACCAACGGGGTTGGACCCACACCTAAAGGAGTGGGATTGTTAGACAATGCCTTTCAGGGCAAAAAGGTGACATAAAATGCTTAATCCTTTTGATTGCCATGTTTAATAAGTGTGGTCTTGTGACTTCACAGTTGTGGTTATAATGAATTCGTAGATTTCAATTGACGAATGGGTTCGATTAAAATTTGAATCACTATGTTATTATAAACAAGTTTCGTGCCAATTCCTTTAACGGAATTGACTATTTAGGTTAGAACCACTTAAATTTTTTATGTTAACACCTCTCTGAAACATACGTGTCCACTGGTTTATCAAATCATTTAGTTTTTTTAAAAATATTTCTGTTGAAAAGATAAGAGCCTATTTGCAATCTATTTCTTATTGTGAATAGGTTGTGGGTAGGCAATAATTGCGCTATATGACGCAAAAATTGTGTAGTAAAACGCTTCGGACATCACCGTTTTTCTTTGTAGTAACACCTAAAAATAAGTGAACACGCTATAAAACACAAACGCCTCTCCACTGCTGGCGAGGTTTCATGAAGATTAATAAAATATTTCGGTAATCCACGGGAGACCATGAATGGTTTCTCTACTACAAACGTTCTGGCTCGTACAAACGCAGCCGTGCAGAACACCGCATCAAAGACAGGTTTCTCTACTACAAACGTTCTGGCTCGTAGGGGCGGGGTTTCGCCGCCCGTTTCGTCCGATAAATCGCGCGTTCAGAAATTACCGATTTAAATTCTAACCTCGCCATTCTGGTGGTGTCGAAATAATTGTGGGCTTTACTATAATGTGCCATTGGTAGGTCATTGAGGAGGTTGTACAGAAAATAGGCGCGGCTGAAAACCGCGCCGACAAGTTTAGAGAGACTGTGGGGATTACCAGGCGACCCAACCGCCATCGACGGCGATGGTTTGTCCGGTTACCCAGTTCGCCGCGTCTGAGGCTAAGAACAGCACCGCGCCGACAACTTCGTCCACCTCACCGACACGTCCCATCGGGATACGGCGGACAACGTCTTCATAAAATTCCTTTCGTTGGAGGAGAACATCCGCAAGGGGTGTCCGCGTAAATGCGGGTGCGACAGCGTTCACAGTGACATTGTGGGGTGCCCATTCAACCGCAAGTCCTTTTGTGAGCAGCACAACACCGCCTTTACTACCTGAATAAGCAGTTCTTAAGGGACCACCGACCAAGCCCATCGTCGAAGAGATGTTGATAATCTTTCCGCTCTCGCGTTCTATCATCGGTTTGACCAAGGTTTGCGTCAAGAAGAACAGTCCTTTAAGATTGAGATCGTAGATCGCATCCCAATCCTCTTCGGTGAGTTCAAGTGCGGGTTTCGGGCGGTTCGTGCCGGCGTTGTTGACGAGGACATCCACCCGCCCCCAGACATCGATTGCCTCTTGTGCACCTTTGGCAACCTCTTCCAGATTACTAACGTCAAACACAACCGACGCTGCTTCACCGCCGTTCGCACGGATTTCACTCGCGACCTCTTCGAGATCAGAGGGGGTGCGGCTGTTTAAGATAACCTTTGCGCCCATCTGTGCAGCGGCGAGCGCGATGCCTCTGCCGATGCCCTTTCCCGAACCCGTGATTAACATAACCTTATCTTTCAATTCAAATCCTGGAAACGCCATATTTTAGCCTCCAATCGCTAATTTCAGGGTGTTTTGTAATAACATTGCGCGGGTCATAGGACCGACACCGCCTGGAACCGGGGTAATAAATCCCGCAATCTCTTTAACTTCCTCAAATTTAACATCACCAACGGCACGTCCATTGCGATGGTTAATCCCAACATCGATAACGATAGCCCCCGGTTTTACCATGTCGGCGCTAACAAACTCAGGTTTACCTACAGCCGCGACGAGGATGTCTGCTTTCTGAACTTCCGCTGGCAAATCTACCGTTCGGGAATGGCAATAGGTAACAGTTGCATTTCGATTCAGGAGCATCAACCCTACCGATTTACCAACGAGCGGACTCCTACCGATACAAACGGCATGTTTCCCCTCAATCGGTTCACCTGTCAATTCAATCAGGCGGATAATCCCTGTTGGTGTACAAGGTGTCACGCCTTCACGGTTGATGAGAAGATTCCCTAAATTGATAGGATTTAGCCCATCCGCATCTTTATGGGGGATAATCTTATCAATGACAGCCTCTTTATCTATGCTTTCTGGTAGTGGCATTTGTACTAGTATGCCATGGATGTCCGATCGTTTATTGAGGGTTTCGACGTGTTTAATTAGGGCATCTTGGGTGATGTCTGTAGGTAAGCGATGGACTTCGGAATGGAAATGCACCTTTTCACAATCGCGCTGTTTGTGTTTAATATAAAGCGTTGACGCTGGGTCATCGCCTACTTGGACAACGGCGAGGCCCGGTGTAAACTTGAGTTTTTTTAATTTTCGCCGGATCTGGCTCCGGACGCGCTTCGCAAGCTGAGTACCATTAAGGAGTTCGGCTGACAAATCCCTTTTCCTCCATTTTACGCTTCTCTTGGTTCAGTGTGTTATCGCGGAATTATTCGATTCCTCAAAAGAGGGACATCGAGTCGTGACACTTCTAAAACAAAAGAGAGCCTCCACCTATAGAAGTTGGTGACTCTCTGACGAAAGAAGCTCTATTCAGTGCCGTTTTGTGGCACACCGGGAGGCGGTTCAGTGAACGTCTCACCCCGTGCCTCCGCTGCCGTTCGACGAGCATGCCATGCCGCGATCTCTTGATAAACCTCGGCTTTCCCTTCGGCTTTCCCTTCGGCTTTCCCTTCGGCTTTGGCGGACTGAATCCGCTTTTCTTGTTTTGCTAAGTACCAATCTGACAATAACATGAGTAAATCTATGCCTCCCACTGTCATTCCAACGAATGCTGCCCCCACGGGAATAAAGTCCGAAATATCTTTCAGCACATTTTGAACAGATTCGTGCCCTTGCCACCCTCTCGTTAGTTCAAAGTCTAAAGCGATGTAACCGTAGATAAGAACAAAAAGAGAAATCAGAAATAGGGCAACCCCCGCTTTCCCTGTTCGCCAAAAGTCTCTTACGGCTCGCCAGAATGCGCCCGATTTTTTCAAAATGTCCTCCATGAAAGTAAAAATATAATAGCATGTCCTACACGGATTGTCAATAAAAAATCTGTTGCCCTTTTTCAGCTTATTGTTGACCTTTTCTCGTGGATACTGTATTATTATCGCAAAAAGGTAGGTGAGTAAAATGATTCATGTCGGTGTAGGACATTCGCAAAGCCTCTCCACGACGGAAGCAGCCGAACGGGCAACACTTATGGCCATGGGAAACGCAGGTATCGCCAAAGCCGACCTTGCCATCGTATTTGCGACCATCAACTATCAAACGGAATATGAGGACTTGTACCGGGCGGTTCAATCTAACGCCAACTGTGACGAACTCATCGGATGCAGTGGGATGAGCGTCCTGACTTCAGCAGGGGAGTTTGAAGAAGAGCCTGCGCTCGCCGTAATGGTTATCCGTAGTGAGCAGCTTTCCGCAGTATCGTTTAGCGCGCGCGGTACAGCATCCGAAGTGGGTGAGCAGATACAAGAAAGCATTCGGTCTGGACTCGGTGACCGCTCGCTGCTCGTGATCTTCCCAGATGTTCGTGCTGTGAATCCAGCAGAACTCGTGAAACATATTGGCGATGATGGGAGCGTGCCTGTTGTAGGAGCCGCGGTTTCTGGTGATGCAACCGGCGCACAGATGTATCATTGGAAAGGCGAAGCGGCAACAGAGGGCGGACTTACAGGTATCCTCTTAACCGGAGGTCTCAGCGCAGAGATCGGCGTTGCGCAAGGGTGTCAACCTATCGGTAAACCGCGTGAGGTCACGCGGTCGGCGGGACGCGTTATTTTTGAGTTGGATGGTGAACCCGCATTGGAGCGGTTTAAAGGAACATTGCAACTACTCACGCAAGACGATATTCATAAGTCAGGCGGCACAGTTTTCGTCGGCATCGCAATGGATCCTGAGAATAAAAATCCGATCCGCGGCGATTTTCTGATTCGGAATCTGGTCGGTATCAACGAAGAGCACGCTGCGCTTGCTGTATCTGAAGAGGTGAGAGAAGGGCAATTGGTTCAGTTCCATTTACGGAATCCAAACGCCGCAGCGGAAGAAATTCAGGCGATTATTGCGCGGTTAGCCGAAAAAACACGGCAACATCCGCCTGCCTTTGGACTCTATTTTAACTGCTTAGGTCGTGGTAAAGGGCTATATGGTGAAGCGAATCATGACATCGGTGTTATCCAAGAAAAGTTTCCGGGACTCCCTGTTATCGGGTTTTTCGGGAATTCGGAGTTTGCACCGATCGGTGGACGCAACTTCGCACACGCCTATACCGGCGTATTTGTGCTTTGCACTGTAAACTGAATTACCGGTTTACTATTAAGGGCTTCTCCGAATGACGGCACTGGAAAAACCAAAAGCTTCTTAACCCTGTAGAGGTTAAGAAGCTTTTGAAACGTCAGATATAAAATGAATTATGATAATGAATTATTTGACGATAACAAGTCTACGCGTCGCTGTGTAATCCCCAGCAATCAACTGGTAAAAGTATACGCCACTTGCCAGTCTTTCGCCGGCATCATTACGACCATCCCAGTAGGCTGCACGGTTCTTATCCAGATAGAAACCACTGTTCTGGAAACCGAGATCCAAAGTCCGTACTAAACGACCTGCTGAACCATAGATATGAACCTCAACGTTAGCAGCCTCGGATAACTGATACGGCAGCCATGTTTCTGGGTTGAACGGGTTCGGATAATTTGCCAACAACGCTGTCTGTGTCGGACGCATCGCTTCCGGATTCAGGTGCAATTGGACGAAAGCACGACCGACATCCGTGGTCGTGATTTCGTGATGCAAGATCCCGACGAACTGTCCGGCTTCGTTATGCACATGAATTTCCAATACATCGCCGGTTGCAATCACAGCCTTGCGACTCAAGTCTGCCCAGACCGCTTGCAAATTGTCTGACGCTTGCATCGCTGTCATCGTTTGGACATCCCCCGTTCTCGGATTATGAACGGTGAACGTCATATTTTCTGCCGAAGCAACATCGGCAGAGAGTACAAACGCCCAAGCCTCGACTGGTTTCTGCAAAGAGGGTGCTGCCTGAACTGGCACTGTGTTGCTCCAAGCACCCCCGACGAAAGATGCCACTCTATCTTGTAGCATATTGACGATGTAACCGGATCCGCCTTCAATTGCGAAACCGTCCCCGGCATCCGCCATGCTGAGACCAACGAAACGCTCCGGGTTGTTCTCTAATTTAATGATGACTGTCGCACCGAGTTCTGTCATAAGGGAGCGCGCCGTGTGCGCTTCAGCGGGTTCCAACGGCAAGCTGAGCATGTTCAATCCAGCGTGTAATTGTTTAAAGTACACGTGATCTGTCCGATCCACCAGAGTGATTCCTGCAGCACTATCCGGGTTGAAAAGTGCCACGAGTTGTCCGCCTTGCACTAGCTCCGGATCTTCGTGGTCATAGTGTGCCTGAACATTGAGCAAGAACCAACCAGCACCGAGTACGTCAGACGCGTCAATAATACCGGAAGATTCCTCATTGGTTGTGAAGGGTTCAATGGCATCCACACCGATAGTTCCGAAACGTGCCGGATCATGCTCAGCGATAATTTTCAAGGCCTCTGTGTGAACGTTGTACTGCCAAATTTTCGCTGTGCGCGGTGAACCCCCCGGATCTTCCTGAATCAGAACATTCCCAAATTTATCCATCGTCATATTATCGAACATGACTCCCATTGTTCCGTCTGTCATCTGATGGACAACACCACCGAGTGTTGGTTCTGTGACATTGTCGAAACGGAGTCGATATAACCGGCTACGTCCGATTTCTGTACCGAGTCCATCTTGGGTTTCGTCAAAGCGATCAGTTGTCACGAAATAGAAATCAGCAGCCACGTTCGGATCCCAGACCCCATCTTCAGGACGGAGCCAGCGCGTTACTTCTGCATCGTTACTTGCAGTTTCAAGGGCTTCACCACTCATGTTTGTAACGTTTTCAAACAGGTGTAATGAGAATCGAGTCCCACTCGGAATACCAGGCTCACGTTCTTCAGCGGGAACCCCATCGACCTTCACGCCATAGAGTTGTCCGTGCGTCAAGCCTGCTTTTTCAACTTCGTTTCCGTCTGCTTTTTTCGTGCCAGTGTAAATATAAACTTGTCCCGGACGTGAATCATCAATTCCAATGACCAGCGTTTGGTCTCCAGTGTTAGGATGAGGGACAACATTCTCCCATGCGGATTTTCCAAAGTGCGGCAATTCGTAACTGACACCTGCGTTTGTACCCTCAACAATATGGGCAAATGCCCGACCTTCGCCAGTTTCCTCGCCATTCATATAGAGGCGACCGTCATAGCCGTGCCTCGTAGTAGGATTGTAGAACGCTGTCATTGCCGGTAAATCGCTGGAACAGAAACGGTGGAAAGCCGCTCCAGTCGCGGGCGCGTCATACGCGTTTGTTTCAGGATTCCAAAGCGCAGTGAGTTGAATCAGGTCCTCTCCCGATTGAACCTCCAGCATTTTTGCGGCATCGCCTGTCAAGCCGTTAACAACCCACTTTGAAACGAACGCGCCCCCCTCTGTTGTACTGTGTGCTCTCGGTACACCTTGTGTATTTCTAAGCTCATGGTTAATCAACCATGTAAACGTGCCGTCCCCGTTGCTGTAAGCACCCGTTCCATCTGGAATACCTACTAAACGATAGCCACCAATTTCATCGCCTACCGTCAGAATCGACCAAGTTTGTACCCCTGGTGCCACCGGCACCATATATGGCGATTCTGAGCTACTAATACCTTGAATGACCTGTCCAAAGGCACTGAAAACCCCTAACAGGGCAACCGCTACGCTCAAAAGGAATGTTGAGAACATTTTGTGTTGATACACTTAGTTTCGACCTCCAAAAAGATAAGTAAATGGAATCCACTTACTTTTGTTGTGAACATCTGAGTCATCCTAATTTCTGGATGACATATTTGTTATTTTTTTCAGTATTAATTATAGGTTGAGTATGTGGCACAAAGTTTGAAATGTTATAAAAAAATAGTGCGTAATTCGTGATAATTCTATGGAAAAAATTTTGTGAAATGATGGCAATTTTGTAAAAATCCCCTCTTTTACTTCCGTCTATGCTACAATAGACGCTATCCATTATCTATTATAGTAAAGCCTGAAAATAAGTGAACACGCTATAAAACGCAAACACCTTTCCTTCGCTGGCGAGGTTCTAACCTCGCCGATCTGTTGGTGTCCAAATAATTACGCGCTTTACTATAAAATAACTGAAGTTGCTACCCGATGGGTCTGTACGTTTTAACACAAGCTTACTGTACGGATAGGTCTTGTGTCTATCCTGCCCCGTGGGTTAAATAATGACTTCCGAGAAAAAACTAAGGAGCAAAAATGAGCGAGGAACTTTTTGTCAGTCAAGAATTTACACCCGTTGATGGATTTACCTCTGGAATTGAGGGACCTGCGTGTGATGCTGCAGGCAATCTGTACGCCGTTAATTATGGGAGACAGCACACCATTGGCAAAGTAACACCCGATGGTACTGCCAGTGTCTTTATCGAATTACCAACAGGTAGCATCGGTAACGGTATCCGTTTCGACAGCGAAGGCTTTATGTTCATCGCTGATTACACGAACCACAACATCCTCAAAGTGGATATGGATACACGAGAAATCAGCGTCCATGCGCACGAACCGACGATGAACCAACCCAACGATATCGCAATCGGTGCGAACGATATTCTTTATGCCAGTGATCCGAATTGGGCTGAATCAACCGGTCAAATCTGGCGGATTGATACAGCTGGCGGCGTAACCTTATTGGAAGCGGATATGGGTACCACAAACGGCATTGAAGTGAGTCCTGATGAAGGGACACTGTATGTCAATGAATCTGCACAACGGAATGTTTGGGCGTACGACCTATCTTCTGAAGGGGAGGTTAGCAATAAACGTCTCTTAATTCAGTTTCCCGATTTCAATATGGACGGCATGCGGTGTGATATCGAAGGCAATCTCTACATCACCCGGCACGGCAAAGGCACCGTCGCGAAACTCTCACCCGCGGGTGAGGTGTTGTTGGAAGTAGAATTGACGGGTAAGCTCTGCTCCAATATCGCTTTCGGCGGCCCAGATGGATGCACCTGCTACGTCACGATGGCAGATCGTGGAAATGTAGAAGTATTTCGCGCCGATCTCCCCGGCAGAAGTTGGCAGCTGTTTCAATAAATCGTTTTACATCATGACGAAACCTCCTTGACACGCGTTACGATTTGTGGTATTATTATACCTGTAACTATCTATATGGAGGTAACAAGTGAAACAACTATTTATTCTTTTAATTCTCGCTTTGGCTTTTAGCACGTATGCCGCTGCCGATTTGTTGGAGGGGCTTGTTCTGTACATGCCACTTGACGAAGGTAACGGCAACAATGTTGAAGATTTCTCAGAAAACGGTTTTGAAGGTGAACTCAACGGCGGTGCTAAGTGGGTTGACGGTAAATTCGGAAAGGCTCTCAAATTCAGCGCATCCAGCGATTTCGTCGCTGTTGAAGACGACGCGGCTTTTCACATCGAGGACGAAATCACACAAGCCGCATGGATTAATCTCGACAGGCTTCCGAGTGCACACGCTATCGTTTTCGGTACTCGCATGGGGGGGGTGGGAGACACATCGGATTCGGCTACGGGATGAACCCCGGCAACGGCATCAAGGTCTGGACGAACGGTGCGGGTGGCGGATTTTTGGATATCAACGATAACAAGACTGCGCTTGATACCGGTAAATGGTATTATCTGTCTTACACCCATACCAGTGACAACAAAGGTAAAGTCAAGATTTATGTAGATGGCGAAGTCACGCATGAGCAGGATTCTAACAATCCTGTTGCACCCGCAGGTGCGACGAGCCAAATTCAGATCGGGACTTGGGCAGGCGAAGCGTGGCCCGGTATGGTTGACGAAGTTCGACTCTGGAATCGGGCGCTTTCTGATGACGAAATGGAACAGAGCATGGAGATGGGGGCGGATGAATTTTTGGCTGTGAATCCCAAAGATAAACTCGCCACATCTTGGGGGAAAATTAAGAAACTACGCTAACGTAAAGGAGGCGGCAATTTTTGTCGCCTCTCTTTTTAGGGAAGTCCGCAGCGCACGCCACACTATGGAAAATTACGAACCCGTTTTAAAACGTCTCGAAAAAACAGCAACACAGTATACCAATATCGCCCCGGAGAATGGGCAATTTCTGGCTATCCTCATCCGTTCCATTCAGGCACAAAACGTGCTTGAAGTCGGCACGAGTAACGGCTATTCTACAATCTGGATCGCTGCGGCGTTGAAAGAAACGGGCGGCAGGCTCGTCACGCTTGAGTTCGATTCAAAACGGGCGGCAGCGGCACAGGCACATCTTCAGGAAGTCGGACTCGACAGCATCGTTGAAATACGCCTCGGAAACGCGCTTGACGAAATTCCGAAGTGCGATGCGACTTTCGATCTTGTGTTCCTTGATGCCGAGAAAAACGAATATCAACGCTATCTCGAATTGGCACTACCCAATATCCGTCCGGGGGGTCTGATCGTCGCCGATGACACGGTAACCATGCGGGACGAAATGAGGGACTATGTCGAATTCGTCTTTAGCACACCCACATTACACTCTGTTGACATTCCGTTAGACGATGGCGTCATTTTGAGTTATAAAACCGAGGTATAGATATTGACCACATATTAGCATTGTGAAGAGGATACCCAAAATTTCCGTTCAATCTAAACTCTCAGACAAATCCACCCATTTCACCGAATCCGTCATCCGCGGTATGACGCAGCTTTGTCTGCGCTACGATGCGATCAACCTCTCCCAAGGCACACCCGCGTATCAACCGCCTCCTGAAGTCAAAGCAGCCGCGATTGAAGCCATCCAAGAGGGATATAATCAGTATAGCATCACATGGGGGGCACCGGCGTTTCGAGAGGCAATCGCCGAGAAGATGACAACTTTTAACTGCATTCCCACTGATCCTGACAGAAATGTCACCGTCACCTGCGGTTCAACTGAAGGAATGCTCTCCTCGCTACTTGCAATTATCAATCCCAGCGACGAAATTATCATCTTTGAACCCTTTTATGAAAATTACGGACCGGATACCATTATCTCCGGTGCCAAGCCGGTCTACGTGGCATTGCAGGAAACACCGGTGTCTGACGGTACCATCCGCTTTACCTATGATTCAACGGAACTCCGGGATGCCTTTTCTGCGAACACAAAAGCGATTGTCATAAACACCCCGAATAACCCACTCGGTAAGGTTTTCACCCCCGCTGAACTTCAAGAGATCGCCGATCTCTGCTGTGAATACGATTGCCTCGCTATCACCGATGAAATCTACGAGCATATGATCTATGATGGAAAATCCCATCTCAGTATTGGCTCGCTACCGCAGATGCGGGATCGGACCATCACCGTATCGGGATTGAGCAAGGCGTATTCAATGACGGGATGGCGATTGGGTTATGTCATTGCCCCCGAAGTTTTGACGGATGCCATCCGTAAAATGCACGACTTCCTGACGGTCGGTGCGCCGCATCCGCTGCAGCGGGCTGGAATCGTTGCCCTCAATTTACCGTCGAGTTACCACGAGAATTTGGTCGCAAAATATGACAAGAATCGTAAATATCTCGTCGATAACCTCACGAAGGCGGGATTCCGCTGTCATGAACCGGAGGGTGCGTACTACATCATGACCGACATCACCGATTTTGGGTTTCCTGACGATACAGCTTTTGCGCATTGGTTGGTGAAGGAAATTGGTGTCGGCGGGGTACCGGGTTCCAGTTTCTATAGCCGTCCACACCTCGGCAGGACGAAGTTTCGGTTTATGTTTAGCATGGCAGAGGACATCCTCGCCGAAGCCGTAGAACGATTGATGCAGATCAAAACGAAAATTTAAAGGGGTAGCGTCTTTAGAAGGTTTTCCCATAGGTGTCAATTTTAGAAAAATATGTTCGTCAATTTTTATCCCCATTAGAGAAATATTAACATGGACATCTCCCTTGAAAATGAAACGCAGGACATCTACAGAAAAGAAATTGAGGCACTGATTCAGCGGGACGAGAAGTATAGAGACTTGGGACCCGCTGAATTGGAGACAATTGTCCGCGCGTTTGAAATGACTTTGACGAATGGGCGCGAGAAGGTCAGAGCCCAAATGCTTTACGACCTCATCCACCAAAAGAAAGACGACTGATATGCAGTTAGAGCGGATCCGACTTAAGGCTTTCGGCTGTTTTCAACAGCGCGATTTTGAGCTTCATAGCGGTATTAATCTCATCTTCGGCCCCAACTTCAGTGGGAAGAGCACGCTTGTCAACGCGATCTTCTTCACATTGACAGGGAAACCGATTGTCCCGCGCGTTGATACCGCTGCGATAAAAAATGCGAAAGCCTATAGCGGCACCGCTGGGCTGCAATTCAGCGTCAATGGCGAACGTTATCAACTCTACCGGGCTACTGGGAAACGGATCCAACTCCGTTCTGAGAAAAACGGCGCGTGGCAGGTGCTATTTGACGAGAAACGCGTCAAGGTGACAGAGGCGATGTTGCAAGCGCAATTCGGAATTATGCACGAGCAGCTCGCGCTCACGACTTTCCTCCGCGAGGGCGAGATTTTTGAATTCCTTGCCCGCCAATCCACGACGCGACGCGATATTCTTCACACACTCCTCGGCATCGACAGGTTAATAGAGGTCCGACAACGGTTCATTGACACGCGCCGCATCGCTAAGCGTGAGCAAAGCAGAATTCGTGCGCATCAGAATAGTCTGCGGTTCAATGCCCAGAATGTAAACGAAGCCGAAATCGCACGGCTTGAAGAAAAGTTGAAGGACTTGGAAGTCGCTTACGGTGCCGAAACAGGGGACACGGCGTTAATCGCAGAATGGCTACAGCACCAGAGCCGTTTGCAAAAGCAAGTGGACACCCTCACACACGAACAAGACGAAGCATTGAGCGGTTTCAAAGATATTGCGCAACTCCGTGAGATGATAATCAAGATCGAAACGGGCATTCAGGAAACCACCGGATTAGAGACAAAACGGGAAGCCCTTATACAACAGATTGGTAGCCTTAATTCACAAATTGACGCATTGACAAACGTCTGTAACACGCTCCGTACCCTGATTGAAAGCGACGAACAACACTGCCCAACTTGTTATCAGAAGGTTGAGCGCGAAATCGTTCAACAGATTATTGATGAAAAGGAAGCTGAAGCGTCAAAACGTCGCGCTGAATTGGAGAGCCACCAGCAATCACTGGATACAGAGACTGAGAATTTAGAGAATCGGCGTAAGCTTGAGCAACGGCTCCAGACTTTGCAAGCACGTTTGACCCAGTTTGAACAACGCGCTCGTGAAATCTCGGAAATTCAGAATGAACTCGGCACACTCACTTCCCGATTAGCCGAAAGCGGCATCCAGAAAGCCGAGCAGTTGCCTGCTGAAGCATCTACAGGTTTAGACAAACCGAAGTTGAAATCCCAAATTGATCAGGAGCGAAAACGGCTTGACCGGCTCAAGCAGCAAGAGGCTGTCCGTTTAGATAGACTTGGCGCGCTCCAGCGCGTTAACAGAGATGCCGCCAAAGTCGAGAAAACGCTCCTGAGTTTAGAACTCGCCTGTACCGGTGTTGACAAAACCATTGAAACCCTCCAACGACAAATCCTCAAACCCGCTGAAGAGGAGTTGCATCACTGGCTCGAAAAGATGGAACTCTTTTCTATTTCTCGCGGGAACGGGGGACAAACCCGCGTTGACCTACAACGCCAACACCTCCTCCCGTCGCTCACAATAGATGGCGTTGATCGGAGTCTGATGCTCCTCAGCGGTAGCGAGAAGATGTTCCTCTACCTCTGCTTCAAAGTTGCCCTCGCCAAAGTATTAGGCAACCCCGGCTTCTTCGTATTCGACGATCCGACGCTCCACTTAGATGAAGAACGAAAGGCGTTGATGGTAGATTTTATCCGTCAACTCGCTGAAGAACATCAGGTCGTCGTGACGAGTTATGATGAGGATGTGCGGGCAGGATTGGAAGGCGCGAATCTCATTGAAATGAAGCGAGAAACCCCAGGATAAAATAAGGAATAAAAGGGAGATGGCTCACATGCAAACAATCCACATTTTTGTATGGTCGCTTTTTTTATCAATACTCTTGGTTTCACTACCTTGCTCTGCCCAAAGGAATGCGCCTGAACAGACGGTGCGCCTGATTTATTTCTTACCGAAGGATAGCCAACCTCAACCGAATATAAACGCAAAAATCAATACATTGGTAAAGGGCGTTCAGCAATTTTACGCCGGTGAAATGGAACGCCACAGGTTTGGCGGAAAAACCTTCCAACTTGAAACTAATAGGCGTGGAAATATCATTCTCCACCGTGTCAACGGAAGATTCAACGATAGTTATTACCAGAATCAAACAATGGATCGTGTTACTGAAGAAGTTGAGCAACGCTTTGATGTGTCGAAAAATATCTACTTTGTAGTCATAGAGATAAGTACCGGATTTTTGGATAGCTCTGAACTTGACCACGGCGAAACGTGTGGGCGTGGGGGAGCTATTGGCACGCAGGGTGGTCTTACGCTCATACCTGCTTCTGGTGAGTGTTTCAGAGGAGATTTTGGCTTAGTTACTGCAGCCCACGAGCTCGGACACGCTTTCGGCTTATTCCACGATTTCAGAAATACCGCCTACCTTATGTCTTACGGATTCAATCGAACTGCGTTATCGAGATGTGCTGCGGAGTGGTTAGATATTCATCACTACTTTAACACTACCAACAATAGGACAAACCGACAAGACGCTTTGATCCAAATACAACACGTCAAAGCATCACCTCCGGATTCCATAAGTTTCGACTTTACGGTCACTGATGTTGATGGCGTACATCAAATCCAATTGCATACGCCAGCAACCACAGCAGCGACACATGAGGCACCTGGAGACCCCTACTTGATCGGTTGCCAACTCTTTGAAGGACAACGCAATCGTATCAACTTTGAGAGCATTGTGCGGTTAGGTACCTTTGAAATGACGGAAAACACAGAATTTATACTCCAGATAATGGATGTGCAAGGCAACTTCACACGACAAGAGTTTCAGATAGATATGACGCAGTATCTAACGCCCCCTAAAGCCATCTCTATCCCTGATAAAAATCTCGCCGCAGCGGTGCGGAAACATCTTGACCTGCCATCGGATGCTACAATCACACAACACGATATGCTACGGCTCATAGAGTTTTGGGGCAGTGAAGAACCGATAAAAAATCTCACTGGACTTGAACACGCGAAGAACCTAAAGCATCTCTCCCTTTTCTATGAACAGATTTCTGACCTGACACCCTTAGCTGGATTAACAAAATTACAGTATTTAGGGCTCGTTGCGTGTCAAATTAGCGATATCACCGCCTTGGGGGGACTCACAAATTTGACGTGGTTAGACCTTTACGAGAATGATATCAGTGATATATCACCGCTCGCAAATTTGACACAGCTCCAAATCTTACAGATTTATCAGAATAATATCAGCGATCTCACCCCACTTACAGCGTTAGCGCAACTCAGACAGTTAGCCCTTGAGGATAATCTGGTTCGTGACATCACGCCCCTTGCAGGATTAAAACAACTCAGGACCTTATTGCTCGGTAATTTTACCCCCTATTCGCCCAATAATAACCAAATTAGCGACATCACACCGCTCGCAGAAATGAGGGATCTGGAAACTTTAAACCTGCAGTCGAATCAGGTCAGTGACATCACTCCATTGGCGGGCCTGACACAATTAAAGCAGTTATGGCTCGAAGGCAATCAAATTAGCGATGTAGTTCCCCTTGTAGGATTAATAAATCTCGAAGAATTACTGCTCGAAGGCAATCAGATTGGGGATACCACCCCACTTCAGACCCTCATTGAAAAGAAACCCGATTTGGAAATTGATATAGATCCGACTCCGTATATCCACATTACGGGGCCTTGGCTCTGGATGATAGCCCCTACACCCCCCGGGCAAGGCGGGGCTGCATCAATAGATGTCGATTCACTCGCAGCTGCCAGTCAAGGGACTATCACTGAAGCCTCTATAGCGAAGAACGGCGCGACCCCTGGCGACCGACTCGGACGGTTGACGTGGGCACCCGCTGAAATTCGCGATGTCTACTTCGGCTATTGGAGTGATAACGTCACAGATGTCGTCCGTCGGCTCGGTTGGGTGAATGGAGATGTGAATCATCACTCGTCTTATGCACTCATCAGACTTAAATCTGTAACCGCGCGAAAGAATGTACAGATGCGCGTTGGAAGTGACGATGCCGTCAAAGTCTGGTTTAACGGCAAGGTCGTCCATAAAAATCCAATCGAACGGGGCAGCCGGGGCTTCCAAGACACATTTTTTGTCAACCTAAAGCAAGGTGATAACCTTTTACTGGTAAAGGTGAGTGAAGCCACTGGCAATTGGAGTATGTTTGTCGGTATTAATGCTAAAGCTCAGGTTACTTATAAACCCTTTGTACCTGCAACGCCACAGATTTCGGTGACGACGAGCGTCAATGCAGCCGAACTGCCGACAATGTATTGGATAGATAACGAATCTAAAGCACTCTACCGTCTTACAGATGGCGAAGTGGAAGCCCTTCTGCCAAGCGTCCAGAACGCAACCAGTCTCGCCGTAGATGTAGAAAATGAAAAGTTGTATTGGACGGAGAAAACGAGCAATACAACCGGCAAAATTCGCTGTGCTAACCTTGATGGTACAAATGTGCAACTCGTCAAGAATTTAACAAGCGTTCCACACGGCATTGCCCTTGACGTTATAGATGGCAAAATTTACTTAACCAACGCTTGGGGGAAAGTCCAGCGTCTGAATGTTGACGGTTCAAACTTCCAACCGAACCTCATTACAGGTTTGGATATGCCAAAGAGCCTTGCGTTAGACTTATCAAGGGGTAAGGTTTATTGGGCAGAGATGTCAGGACGCATTCGTAGCGCAAATCTTGATGGTTTGAACGTTCAAGATATCGCGACCGGCTTAGGAACACCGATGGACCTCGTTGTTTTTGATGGTACGGTTTATTGGACGGAAATGACCGGAGAGAATCAAGGCGAAATTCAGCGCGTTAATCTTGACGGTACAAACACCGAAACGCTTTTAGCTTTAACAAGCATGCCTCGCGGTATCGCTCTTGACCCTATGGAAAACAAACTCTATTGGACAAACTCACGTGGCAAAATTCAGCGCGCAAACCTTGATGGCTCAAACATTCAAAACCTTATTACAGGTTTAGGTGCGCCTGGAGACTTCATCCTGCAGATATCGCCTCCCCTACCGCCTACAGTGCCAGTTAATGAGATTGTTCCGACAGATGTGAACGGTGATAGTGTGGTGAACATTCTGGATTTGGTGTTGATTGCTTCAAATTTCGGGAAGACCGGTCAAAATGCTGCCGATGTTAACGTCGATGGAATTGTCAATATCCAAGATCTCGTCTTGGTTGCTGGCGCGTTCGACAACGGTGCCGCTGCAGCACCTGCCTTACACCTACAGGCTATTGAAGGTTTTACCGCATTAGACGTGCAGTATCTGCTAACGCAAGCACGAGAAATATCGCACACAGATCCTACGTATTTGCGTGGTATTGCTGTGTTGGAGCAACTCCTTGCTTCCTTAGTGCCGAGAGAGACAACACTTTTGGCCAACTACCCGAATCCGTTTAATCCAGAAACATGGATACCGTATCAGTTGGCAAAGCCAGCGGATGTCACCTTGCGCATTTATGCTGCCAATGGCGCATTGGTGCGTACACTGACATTGGGACATCAGCCTGCGGGTATCTATCAAAATCGAAGCCGCGCAGCATATTGGGATGGCAGGAATGAACTTGGGGAATCTGTCGCAAGCGGTATCTATTTCTATACGCTATCGGCTGGCGATTTCACAGCAACACGGAAAATGCTCATCATGAAGTAGGCTTTTCCACGTTTTCATAAGGCGAGGTCTCTCTCCCCTCACCTCCTGACCTTCCTTTGTAAGAGGGATCTCCGAATCCTGATTCTTAACTGATAATAAACAACTGAAAACAGGCAACTAATCTTCTGACTGCCGATTGCTGACGGCTGAAAACTGTTCAAGGTAAATATCCCCATTGTCCTGCTCGGTGTTGCTCCAAACGACAATCCACTTTCCGGCTCCAAGGGTTACCACAAACGGTGGATAATGTTTACCTTCGCTTGCTGAAATAATGACACCATTCTCTTCCGATAACAGGTTGCCTTCTAAATCAATGTGTTGTCGGTAAATCGCATCACTGCTCTCTTCACCGAAGTCCTCTCGGTAATCCAACCACACCACAGAGAAAAGATTTTCTGCAGTTCGTACGATGAAAGGTCTGTCCTGATGTCCACCCGCTGTGCAAAGCGGGATACCATCCTGTTCCCAGACGGGGGTTCCATCGGCGCGGATCCGCTGCATATATAGGTCGGAATAGACATCGCGTTCATCGCGCCAGACAACGATGAAACCGCCTTCCCCGTCGTTCACAACCGAGGCGTGTTTCTGGATACCTTGTGCTGTACAGATCGGAACACCCGCATCCTCCCACAATTTACGACCGTCAGGCGCAATCCGCTGGGCATAGAGTTGATCGTTGATAAAATTTTCGTAGACCTGCCACAACACAATAAATCCGCCTTCACCGTCGGCGATCACTCGCGGTTCGCCTTGCATCCCTTCCGCTGGCGAGATGAGGCGCGGTGCCTCCCATAACGGTTTTGCGTCGAAACTTAGTCGGTATGCCATGATGTGCCAAGCGTCGTATCCGATGACATCCCACCAAATCACATAGAAACCGCCGAGCCCATCCGCAAGCAAAATCGGATCGCTCTGCAGAGATTCCGACGGAAAAACGGGTATTCCGTTAGGTGCCCACATCGGTTCGCCTTTCGCATTAATTCGTTGGATATACAAATCTTGGAATTCGGAACTTCGGCGTTCATCTTCCCAGACGCAGATGGCACCGCCTTCACCGTCGCTCAAAATCGCTTGTGTGGATTGATCCGCACTATTCACGCAGACAGGGATGCCGTCTGTTTGCCAAAGCACATCGCCTTCAAGGTTCACCGCTTGCGCATAGATGTCCCAATTGCTTCTGACGCGCCTGTCGTTCCAAACAACAATCGCGTGCTGGTCGTGTCGGACCATTCGGAGACGCCGTTGATTCCTATCCGCCGTACAGATTGCAATACCGTTTTCTTTCCAGCGCGTTGTACCGCTATTATCCACGCGCTGCGCGTAGACATCCCAATCCTTGCCGGTTCGGTAGTCCTCCCACATGACGATAACGCCACCGTCACCGTCGTCCACGACCCACGGTAGGAATTGCCCATCTTTTGCCGTTGTAACGGGTATCTCGGACCGGGCAGTTCTGCAGAGTGTGCAAAAGATCACAAGCAGCAGGCACATCGGTACTGATAACAATTGGCTCAATCGGTGAAGAGCGTTTTGGGTGTCCATAGGTTGACTAAAATCCCCTCTGTGTCCAGGTTCAATGCTTCCCAACGTTGGATAGGGAGTTCAATATGGGCGAGTGCTGCTGTCGGCATCCGTTTGAACTGTCCGGTCAGGTAGTTTACGAGTTGTTCCATTGTCGGATTATGTCCGACAACCATGACGCGCTGATGTTTGTCCGGCAGTGTTTGTAATGTTTCATAATAGATGCCAGCGACGGCATCGTAAAACCTATCTAATTTTTTGACCTTTCCCGTATAGCCGCACGCTTTTGCCACTTTATTCGCGGTTTTTCTGGCACGTTTTGCCGATGAAGTGAGGATCCGATCGGGAATTAACTCTTGTTCGCGCAAATGTTTCCCCATGCGTGGTGCGTCCCGTTTCCCTCGCTTATTGAGGGGACGGTCATAATCGGAGCGTTCTGGATAGTTCCAACTGGATTTGGCGTGTCTCAAAATCAGAAGCGTTTTCATTGTATTCCTCTGTGTTGTTAAATCTCTGACTTTATCATAACACAGTCGGGTCTAACTGTCAATTTCAGATTTTTGGGCATTTTCGCGAAGGTATCGCGAGCTGAGGGAAACACCCCAGCAAAAACACTCGCTCCTACAAGGAGGATACCTCAAGCAAAAAATCGAAATTATGGAAGAATTGAATGCCTCTGGAATAGGAAGTCGGTTATTTTGGAGAAATCATACGGAAATTAACACCTATATATTCTAATGGGTTCAACTGAACTTATACAAACATTACAGAAAGATATTTGTCTAACGTAATGACTGGGTAACATGGAAAAAGCGGGAAAATTTTGTTTTGCATTCCCAAGCCTTTTGTGATATTATTTTATAAACAGTCTGTCAACATTTTTAGAAGGATCTCCGTTACAGAGTTCAAATGTAATTAAAACTCTGGAGGAAATAGATCCATGTTATTCAAAATTAACGGAATTCTCACAACACTACTCTTTGTTATGTTACTTGGCGGTATCGGTGGATGTTATGTTGATACCAGTGATAGGGATGATGAACCCCCCGCTATACCGCGCGGTGTCAAGACCATCACAGGTGATGAGCAAGTCATCGTCGAGTGGTATCCTAACGGCGAATATGACTTGGCAGGCTACACAGTGTGGCGTGGACGCGACGGGGCAAATTTTGATGCGTTAGCGGAGATATCGGAAAATGCCACGCGTTATACAGATACAACTGTCCGAAACGGGGAGACCTACTTCTACGCCGTTTCGGCTTATGACACTGAAGGAAACGAGAGCGGACTTAGCCCCGAAGACGCTTGGGATACGCCACGACCGGAGGGACGGAATATTGCTCTTGATGACTACAACCTTTTCCCTGGAAGAAGCGGATTCGATTTCTCGCAACCGCAAAAGGGAAGTATCCCGTGGGACGCACCGGCGACCGATGTCTATTTCGGTTTTGATGATGAAGTGAACGTCACTTATCTCTATTCCGACAATGAAACGCTCATGCAAGATTTGGGCTATCATGCGTATTTTGATGGCGTTGATTTTGTCCCAGAATTTGGGTATACAACGCTGTTCGTTGAACTCATTGAGGGACATGTTTATGCCATCTACACACCCGATGGAAACTTCGCCAAAATCCAGGTACGTAAACTTTCTGATGATGCGGTCGTTTTCGATTGGGCATACCAAACCGAACCGGATAACGTCCAATTGGCACCCTCTCTTAAAGCTCTTCAATAAGGAGTGCACTTCATGCTAAAAAAAGTTGAGGCGGCGTGGATGCCGCCTCTATGCATGCTACTTGCGTTTCTATTGCTTTCCGTCACTGGATCTGTTTCAGTAAATGCTGAAACCGCGCCTGTTGATGAGAAATCTGATACTGAAAACCAAAAAACGCAATCGTTGCTGCGGAATTATATACAGACCCCTGAAACAGAATCGGACTATCCGCTGTTTCGGGCACACGCCGAGCGTTACTATCCGGCACTCGATGTCCAAAAGGCATCGCAGCTGTCGACCTTTATGCCGGGCTTGGGGCAAGCGTACGCTGGCAATTATACAAAAGCGTCGCTTTTCCTTACCGTCGAGTTAGGAACTTTCGCGCTTGCAGGCTATAACATCGCGCGCGCCTTGCATTACAATGAACAAAGTGTTTTCGAGACAGGGTTTCAAGATATTCGGACGGGTGAGTTCTTAACGTATGAACAGGGACGCACCCGGCGGAATAACCACGTCTTTTTCAGCGGTGTTTTTCTCGCCGCAGGCATCGGAATCCATATTTGGAATATTTTGGATGCCCCGAAAACAGCCGAAGCCTATAATAATCGAAGATTTTCCGTGCAAGTGCAACAAAAGGAAAGAGGCATCAGATCCCTAATCTTTACACATAGGTTTTAATATCCTTTGCCGATACGGTTTGGTGCCTCCATATTCGCTGGCGAGGTTTCATGAAGTTTAAAAAAATAAATCGGTAATGTGGCGAGGCGTTTTTGATAGGGGTGTTTGCAAACGCTGAAATCCAATGCGAAGAAAGTGTTTCTGCGGATTTCCCCTAGGAAACCTCACCAGCGGTGGGAGTAGCGTGCTTTGTTCGGATAGGAAATTACCGAATGAATAAATTAATCTTCATCTAACCTCGCCCGTTTTACGCAAGTCGGGGCGTAAGTCGTACCGCTACATATCGCGAGGGCTAAAGTTTGCAGTCCGCAAAACACCTAATTTTCATCTTTTTGCTGATAGGAAATCTTGGTGCGAACGACACCCCGCAATCGCTTGTTGAAAGCCCAAACATTGCCCATCCCCCGTTACGGGTCGGTGAAAAGTTAACTTACAATATTAATGTAGCAAAGATGCCAGCTGCTAAACGGACAGATTGGATTGTCAAAGAGGCATCGGTAAATAGAGAAAAGGTTTATCATATCCAGTCTAAATTGAAGACCCGCACCCTTTTCAGACTCTACAGTTTCGAGCGGCAGGAAGAAACGTTTTTGAATCCGAAAACACTCTCACCTGTTCGTTTTCGGAATCAGTTGCGGGATCAGAAATATCGTGCCACTGTAACCATTGATTTTCAAGAAGAAACAGCAGCATATAAAAAGATCTCACGTCCAAAGCCGAAATCGCCTGAGAAGCGCGAGGTAAAGGTTTTAGAGATACCGACTGGCACACAAGACGAATTGTCAATGCTCTATTTCCTGCGTTCAAAACAGCTCGCAGTTGGTAAAACCTATTTCTTTCCGATTATAGCGAAGGGTAAGGTTCAGAAGGTTACCCTCACCGTTGTGCGTAGGGAGCAGGTGAAGAATAAGAAGTTGGGCATCGTCGAAACCCTTGTCTTACGAACGTCAACGGGCGGCGTTTTCTGGTTCACGGATGACGAGCGTCGGTTACTCGTCAAAGCGGAAACCAAACAGGGACGGTGGACAGCAAAAGCCTCTTTAGTCGACATCGAATTTATCAACTAAAAACGGCGGTCAGCCGTCAGTTGTGGGTTTCCATCAGCAAGAGCAGGCTGTGGCAGAAAGCAATACGCAACCGACACACCGAGAACCAATATACCTAAAGCCGAAGCCTACGGCTATTCCCTAGACCGCCAATTAAGGAAATAGTAGTGATAGAACTTTTACGCAAAACAGAAAATTACCAGACGCTGGTGGCACGTCTCAAAGATGGAAAGAAACTCCCGTGGCTCAGAGGGTTAGCAAACGCATCAACTGCGTATCTGTTGGCGACGCTCCTTGACGATTTTCCTAACAAGTCCTTCCTGATTGTCCTTCCCTCACAACGTGAAGCCGAGCAAGTTTTGGAAGAAATTTGTACCTACGCGGCACTCCCTGCTTTGGAAACGACTTCTACTGTCGCTGCGCCGTCTGAAATGAATCTATTTCCCGGTTGGAACCTCAAGATTTTTGATGGAATCGCGCCGCCCAAGGAAACCGTCTCAGATCGAATTCGGTGTCTGGAACACCTCGTATATAAAGAACGAAGTGTCGTTGTAACAACAAGTCAAGCACTGCTTTATAGACTTCCACCCCGCCACCGTTTTGCCGATGCGTGTCGTGTCCTTAACCTCGGCGATGAGATAGAGCCTGACGATGTTGCTGCGATGCTCATCAGCAATGGATACCAAAACGTTGAGCTTGTAGAAGTCAAAGGCGAATTTGCACGGAGAGGCGATATTTTAGATGTCTATCCGCTGACGGCTGACGCGCCGGTGCGGATTGAGTTTTTTGGTGATGAAATCGATACGATTCGGGTTTTTGATCCGATATCGCAACGTTCAACGCAACGCATTGAATTGGTTACCCTTACACCCCTTCGAGAAGTCCTTGCTACCGATGTATCCGTTGATTATTGGCAGACGCAAGTGGACGCACACATTCAAGAACATGCAACGCCACAACTGAAAAGCACAGTTCGAGAGATAACACAGTGTTTAACAGGGGCTGCCTCCGCTTCATATCGGCTTCAAGATTGCCCGCTTGACGATGGACTTGAGGGCTTTTTACCCATGCTCGTTCCCGAGACCGAGTTACTCACCGATTATCTGCCGAAAGACACCGTCGTCTGCTTGATAGAGCCGCAGTGGCAGAAGCGCGAAGCCTCGCAAATGTACGAACGGATGCAGGAGTTGTACGAGAAAAAGTTGGGGGAATCCGACCTCATGATACCGCCCGATAAACTGCTCGCTTCCTTTGAAACGCTCACGACTGAATTAGAGAAGCATTCCGTCATTTCGTTGTCCTTAGCGCCGCCGCGTGAAGTTATGGAGGATGCGTTGCCGACACTACATTTTGGGATGCAACCGCTGGCGTTACCATCTGGCAACTATCAGACGGTCATCAGTCAAATGAAAACTTGGGTGGAGAAAGGCACTCGGATTCATCTTTTCTGTGAAACGCCTCAACAAGAAAAGCGCGTATCTGAAATCTTAGCAGAACGCGAATTGCACCCGCCAGATATTCATATCGGTGTCGGAACAATTAGCGAAGGGTTTCTCAATGAATCGCTGAACCTCGTCGTCATTTCCGAGGATGAACTCTTTGGTAGCCGTCATCATCGCCGTCCGATCCGACACCGTCCTTCTACAGACGGAACACCGATTCTCAGCCTAATTGATCTCAAGGTCGGGGATTATGTTGTGCATGTCTCACACGGGATCGCTGTCTATGACGGGATACGCCGATTGGCGATTGACGGGAAGTCCCAAGATTTTCTGATACTGAGATATAGCGCAGATGACACCCTTTATGTGCCGACCTATCAGGTTGACCTCGTTCAGAAGTACATCGGCAGCAAAGACAACACCTATAAGCCGCGTGTGGATCGGCTCGGCGGTGCTGCTTGGCATCGACGGAAGGGGCGCGTCAAAAAATCAATTGAACAGATGGCGGGTGAACTGATCAAGTTGTACGCCGCGCGTCAAGCCCGAAAAGGCTATGGTTTTCCCGCTGAAGTGCCGTGGCAAACTGAATTTGAAACCCTTTTCCCGTATCAGGAAACCGATGATCAACGCCAAGCCATCGAAGATGTCAGAGCCGATATGGAGAATGAACGTCCAATGGATAGGCTCGTCTGTGGAGATGTCGGGTACGGAAAGACAGAGGTTGCGTTGCGCGCCGCTTTCAAAGCCGTCATGTCTGAAAAGCAGGTAGCGATTCTCGTTCCTACGACCATTCTTGCCCTCCAACACTACGACACCTTTGAAAAACGTTTTCAAGATTTTCCTGTCCATATTGAAATGTTAAACCGGTTTCGTACACCCAAGGAGATAAGGGAGATTAAAGCGGGTTTAGCAAACGGAACTATTGACATCGTTATCGGGACGCACAGTCTCCTCTCCAAAACGGTTGACTTTGACAACCTCGGGCTCCTCATCGTTGATGAAGAACACCGCTTCGGCGTTAAACATAAAGAGAAAATTAAACAATTCAAAGAGACGGTTGATGTCCTTACCTTAACCGCCACGCCGATTCCGCGCACACTCCACATGTCGCTTGTCGGTATCCGAGACTTTAGTGTTATTAACACACCACCGGCAGACCGCTTGCCGATTCAGACGCACGTCATGCCGTACGACAGTGATGTGATTCGTGAAGCGATCCATACGGAATTAGGACGTGGCGGGCAAGTGTTTTTTGTCCACAATCGCGTACAGGATATTCAGAGTATCGCTTTAGCAATTCAGCAACTAATCCCAGATGCGCGCGTGGCTGTCGCACACGGACAGATGCCCGAGCGTGAATTGGAAACCATTATGTTGGAGTTTGTCCGTCATAAACATGATATCCTTGTTTGCACAATGATTATTGAATCAGGGCTGGATATCCCCAATGTTAACACAATCCTCATTAATCGGGCGGATGCACTTGGTTTGGCGCAGCTTTATCAATTACGAGGACGTGTCGGGCGTGCCACGGCGCAGGCTTACGGGTATCTCTTCTATCCACCGGATCGAGCGATCACTGAAGGGGCACAGAAGAGACTCCGCGTGATTGAGGAATTCACAGACCTCGGCTCAGGTTTTAAAATAGCCCTTCGCGACTTAGAAATTCGGGGGACAGGAAATATCCTCGGTGCCGAACAGCATGGACATATCGTTACTGTCGGTTATGAACTCTATTGTAAACTGCTTGAAGAAGCGGTGATGGCACTAAAAGGTGAAAAGGTTGAAGAAACAATGGAAACACGTATCAACCTACCTATTGAAGCCTATTTGCCCGATGATTATGTGCCGGATAGCCGTCAAAAAGTCTCTATTTATAAGAAAATTGCTGGACTGAAAGACCGAGAGGCTCTTGATGAACTGCGCGAGGAGTTGAAGGATCGGTACGGCGCGATTCCCGAACCGGCTGAGATGTTGCTGGAGATCGCTAATATCAAACAACTCAGCCAACAACTCGGTATTGCAACTATTGTCGCTGGAAAGGAACAGGTGAAGGTTACTTTTGATGAGAGAAAACCACGAATTAATGTGAAGAAATTAGTTGAAGTCGTCCACGAAAATAAAAACCTTCAGTTACAACCGCCGGCACAACTTAAAATTCGTATGCCCGGCGTGACTGGCACGAATATATTACCCGAATTGCAGCAAACGCTAAAGCTGTTTGTTGCGTAATTGTACAAACCAAGGTCTTACGAACGTTGTTCAAAGCGCGTAAGACTCACCAACTGGCGGGCTGGATATACGGAAAGACCCTTCATTTCCCAAACCGACCCGACCGAACCGCAAGGAACACTACTAATATGAAAAAAACGATTGCTATTTTTGTAATTGCCATTGCCACCTGCCTATTGACGTGGCGATTTGTTCAGTCCGATGGTCATGAACAACCTGCGTCTGATATGGACGCAAGCCAGGTGATTTTGGCAGAATACAAATGGAATGACAAGCCGTATCAAATCTCGATGGCAGATTTGGACGCTGCTATCGCAGAGTTACCGGTCTATCGTCAACAGAATTATAGGACTCGGGAAGACAAAGCCGAGTATCTTGAGGAATTGATAGAGGAACGTCTCAAAATACTTCGCGCTGCCGACGATGGGTTTGATTCGCTTGAAGAACACCTCAAGAAGCTTGAAGATTATACGCATCAGCTGATGGTTGAGAAATTGACCGAGGCAGAAGTAGATGCTAAAATCGACGTTACCGATGCGGATCTCATGGCGCATTACCAAGCGAATTTGAGTGAATACATCGAGGAAGCAAAGGCTCGTGCAACCTGCATTACGCTTGATGATGAGGACTTCGCCTATGAAACTTTGGATGCTATCAAAGCAGGCAAGGACATCGTTGAGATGGCGAAGGAACTCGGCGAAGCAGGGAAACTCGCCAACGGACCCGGCACGAATCAGGACGATCCGGGGAATACCTATCTGTTCACCAAATCCGCATCGGCACGCTGGTCGGAATTCATTGAGGCTGTTTTCGCACAAGAAATTGGCGAAATAACGGAGACGCTCTTTGAAGTTGATGTCAACGATGAAACCTTCTATCTTATCTTCCGAAAGGAAGAGCATCACCCAGACCGCCAACAGGAATTCGATGAGGTCGAAAGTGATGTCCGAAGAACCGTTGAACGCGAAAAGAAACGCGCACGCATCAATGAATGGGTCACCGAAATCACTGAGAAAGGTAAGTTGAAAACCTATCCTGAAAATATTCCGGAACCGCCGAAACCCGAAGAAGCGGAGACCGACGAATAGCAGTTAGACGAGTCGTCATCAGCCGTCAGGGATCGGCAGTCAGTGAAGAGGGAAGTTTGGAACAATAGCCCAATTTTGGAGTCCTTCAGGGTATTGTAAATTCTTATAGGAAACTTTCTTTACGGATTGCTGATAACCGATTGCTGATAACTACAAGAAAAGGAGTTAGATAAAATGCTCACAGTAGTTGCCCGCTTCATGGGTAGAATCAATAATCAGTTCCGAATTCCGATTGTTCCTTTACTTTTAATCGGGATCCTTGCGACACATCCTATCTTCTATAGTTGTGGCGACAAGGCGATCGGTGCTGATGGAACGGTCATCGCTGAATTTGAATGGAACGGCAAACACCACATCACTTTTGAAGAGATGATGCAGGAAATTAGCGAACTTCCGGAATATAAACAGCGTCAATATCAGGACAAAGAGGGGTTAGAAACTTATATGCTCCTCATGGCGGAGAGTCGATTAATTCTCTCTCTCGCCCGAGACGAAAAACTCAATGAAGACCCCGAAATTCTCAAAAAGGTTCAGGATTATCTTCACGAGTTGATGGTTAAGCGGATTACCACACAAGAGGTAGACGATAAACTCTCTTTGACTGAAGATGACTATGTGCAATACTACGAGGCGAACAAAGCCGAGTACGTGCGTCCAGAGCAGGTGCGACTCTCCTGTGTTACGCTCCTTAATAAAGAGCGAGCGGATGAAACTTTCGCGCAAATCAAGGAAGGCAAAGACATCCTTGAAGTCGCACAGGAACTCTCTGATCGGGGTGAACTCGTCGGTCCCGGTGCGAACCCGGCCTCCCCGGGTGACACAGACTATATTAGTCGGGATGCCTTTCCTTCTGGAACTGAACCTTTCTTGGATGCAGCGTTCGCTGCGGAGATCGGTGAGTTTCACGATGCGGTTGTTGAGGTAGATGTTCAAGGGCAGAAATACTACATGATATTCCGAAAGGACGAAGCTCGTGATGAATACCAAAAACCGTTTGAAGAGGAGGATGTTCGTAAGAGCGTCATCCGAAAAGCGGAACGCGAGAAGCGTGAGGAACTCATGAACGCATGGATCGCTGGACTGCGCGAACGCGCTGAAGTTAAAACCTACATAGAGCGCATTCCGGAGTCGCAATCCGAAGAAGAAGCCGCGGAAGAAATGCCCGCAGAAGCACCGACAGACGCGGAACCTGAAGAATAGGTTTAAAAACGATCAGCAGTCAGCAGTCAGTTTCTATGGTTGTGTTAACTTTCGCGAGTTGATGACACCGCTGATTGCTGATTGCTGACGGCTCATAAAGGAGGCATACGCATGGCTTATAAAGTAACGGCTTCTTGCGTGCTTGTTCTACTGCTCATCAGTAGTGGCGTGCCGGATAGTGTCGCTCGTACTTTTGACAAAATCATCGCTTACGTTAATGACGATGTCGTGACCAAACGAGAGCTGGATGTCTTAGTGAATCAGCGCGCCATGGAACTCCAACAAGTTTATCGTTTCAGTGAACGGGAAGCACTCAACGCGGCGGAACAACAAAGGTCCGAGCTGCTTGATCGACTCATCAGGCAAATGCTCCTTTTGGAAGCCGCGCTCACCCTAAAAGTTATGGTCAGCGATGTAGAAATAGAGCAGTACGTTCAAGACTTTAAAAAAAGATACAAAATTGAAACCGACGAGGAATTTAAGAAACAGTTAAACAGAGAGGGTATGACACTTGTAGCGTTTCGGGAACAATCGGAGCGAAACCTTAAAGCTGAGAAACTTGTTATGGGCAGAATCGTCCCGCGATTACAAGTCCGAGAGCGTGAGATCCAAGAATTTTTTGAGGAGAATCGGGATCAACTACCGACCAAAACGGATAAGGTTCATTTGCGGCATATTTTTGTCGCTTTTAAACCGAATCAAGCCGACCGAGATGCTGCATTTGAAACCGTTAAAAAAGTACTCGATGAGATCACAACAGATGGCACGCAATTTGAAGCGTTGGCGCGGCGGTATGCCTCTAAACAGAATCCGAGTTCACAAGCTGGCATTCTCATAGAAGCGACTACGGAGGAGCTTAAAAGGTTTCCTGAGATGTTCCAAGACGTACTCACAAAATTAGAGGTTGGTGAATTGAGCGCACCCGTTGAAGGAAACGAAGGATTGTATGTCTTCACTATCGAAATGAGAACGGACGAGATGATTGCCTTTCGGTATCTCATCGTTCCTCTCACACCCAGCACCGAGGCTATACAGGAAGCGCGCGAGCGTATTGTCGAAGTTTTCAAAAAATTGGAGAACGGGGAAAATTTTAATGCACTTGCATCGACGTATTCCGACGATATTGAAACCCAAAAGAATGGTGGCGATCTCGGGATCCGCTCCTTAACCGAACTCAATCCGAAAACGCGGGCAGCCATTGAACCTCTCACAGTTGGGGCTTACAGTCAACCCCATGAGACTGAATCGGGGCTTCACATCTTTAAGGTTGATGAGCGGAATAGCCCGAGCCTCAGTGAAACAGAGAAACAGCAGATCACTTCAATACTCCGCCAGCAGCGGTTTCAAGAGGAATGGGATGCATACACGAATAAACTCCTTGAAAACGCTTACATCCGAATTGAATTGAAAGAGTAAGAAATCCGTGAGAAAAAACGAATCCGACCTTCCTACCCGTTACCAACGCCATGTTTTCCTTATTCAAACGTCCGGAATTGCGCGCATAGTACTGACGGTATTTTTCATTGCATGTCTGCTGTGCCCAGTCCAGTTCACTATCGCGCAAGAGGCACAACCGACTGAACCACCGGCAGCTGAAGAAACAGAGGTCCCTGAATCCACAGATCA
>CAZGAW010000011.1:30022-61319 GCA_964523645.1 uncultured bacterium
AACCGACTGAACCACCGGCAGCTGAAGAAACAGAGGTCCCTGAATCCACAGATCAAACAGAGCAGGCAGACGAATCCGCTGCAGAACGGTTGAATCCGGAGACAGATGTGCCTGAAGAAGGCATGGTCATTGGCGATGGCGACGATATGGCGATAGTTGATAATTTCGTGCAAATTCACGGGAACGCCCTTATCAAATTTGAGGATGTTATTCTTCGGGCAGATCACATCTGGGCGGACTTCGACGAGAACCTGATGCGCGCCTCTGGAAACGTCCATCTAAAGATGGGAAACGAGGAAACTTACTCCGACGAACTCATCTTCAACCTCGAAAACAAAAAAGGGATTGCCCGCAATGGATTTACATTCAGCGATCCTTGGTACTTCGGTGGCAGTGAAATCTTTAAGATACAAGAAGATCGTTCCTATATCCGTGGCGCAAGACTGACGACCTGCTCACTGAAACATCCACACTACTATTTCAGCGTTTCAGAGGTGATTGTCCGCATGAATCAGGAGATGATCGCCAAGAATATCGTCCTACGGATTGGTGGGGTCCCACTCTTCTACTTCCCTGCGATTCGGCGAGACCTACGGAAAGGTAAGATCGCAAAGATTATCGTCAAGATTGGAACGGATAGTTACCAAGGTCCCAACATCAGCATCATTTTACCTGTGGCGCGCAAACGCCGCTATGATGGCGCATTGCTTTACGATAGAAGCTCAAAACGCGGGCAGGGATACGGGTTTGAAGGGAAATACCGATTCAACGATACGCAGTTTCAAGAAATCTATATTCCCATTCCACCAGATGTAACACCAAACCAGCGGACGAAACTCAAAGAGAAGGCAGAGGAATTACAGGACCGACTCGATGGGGAATACGACCGCTATTGGTTGAACCAAATTTTCCTTGAATATAAAATCACAGATGATGATGTCAAACGTGCCAAAGATCGGGCAGAGGAACTCCTGACGCAGCTACAGGAAGAGGGTGCTGACTTCGCACAAATTGCGCAAAATAATTCTGACCATTTTGACACCCGTTACGATGGGGGCGACTTGGGTTTCCTCGTTCCCGGCGAAGTTGATGAAGATGGCAATCCGAAACTGGATCCGGTTTTAGAAGAAGCGGCTTTCGCACTACAAGAGGGCGAAGTTAGCAACGTTATCCAAACCGAACTTGCGTTTCATATCTTGAAAGCCGATCGCGTCGTTGATGTCTATGGCGAACGTGAAATTAAACTTCGTCGCATTGACATCGCCATTGCTGCCAGCGATGATACGAAATTTGTCTTACGTGAATTGGCAGATGATATGCTCAAACGCGCCAGTGAAGGCGAACCCTTTGAACAACTGATACAAATTCCGGATCAATTCGGAGATATTGCCCAACCCGTCTTATCTGAACCGAATGAGGGTAAAGGCTTACTCCTAAATGAGATGGAGTCCTCGTGGCAGCCCTCAGTCAGGCGACTCGAAAATCCTGGGGATTATACGGATCGCAGACCTATTACTATGCCTGAAGGGATTTACATTTTCCAATTAATCGAAAAAGGGGACACCCCGACTTTTGAGGCACTCGCTGAACAATTTGAAGCGGAGTGGGATGCTTTTTATGAAGAGGTGATGAACCCCGCACCGGAAAATACTGAGGAAGCGGGTGAGTCGCAAGATACAACTGAAGGCGACCAACAAGCACCTGATGTACTTCCTGCCACGTCGGAGGCGCAGCCCCAGCAACCCGATACCGATGAAAATCAGAGTGTAGAGCAGACCAATACGGCTGATGCTGATACAAACCAGCGCATAGAGCGAAACGAATCGGAAGATGGAGGGGAAAACGAAACTGAAGCCGAAGCCACCACTGAAGGCGACGTAGTCCGAGAAAACGAAACTGATACCGATCAGGTTGAAGTTGAAGCTACTGCAGAAGGAGATGTAACATCGGAAGCAGATGCAGGAGAGGAAGCGGATACGGAAGACGAAGATGCCCTTAAAGTCTATCGGAAACACGACTTTCGAGGACGATGGGAAGATCCGAGTGCTGTGGCTTCGGATGCGCAAAGGTTATATGCTGGTGAATTTAGCAGCCGTCCTATTCAAACAAAGAAGTCCTTCCGACTCATCAAGGTTGATAGGAAACGAACCTTTCGAGGCGACATCTATTTCTACCGTGCAGATCGCTACTCCTATGAGCGGCAGAACGCTACACGCATCGGTAGACGTTGGAGTATGCGATGGGGACATACCCAATCCTTCTATACCCCGTGGGACAGCCGAGAAGCCGGTAGACGCCCTCTCAATTTTACAGGTAGAACTGAATTACAAGCTCGCAATTTTAAAGAGGAATTAAAACTTCCGGGGGAATCCCGACTCAATACTTTCGGAATACTCACCTACGGCACCGGTTTGTCCACCGATTCTTATACCGATCGGGATGAGAACGACAACCTCACTTTCTCTCGGGAAACGATCGGAGATATTACCAGTCGGCTCGAAGTGCGGCATATTCACGATTTCACGGGTGAAGGCACGACGTCACTCCAGAAACTCCCGCAATTCACACTGAATTTCTCACGGATGCGCGTGAGCGCATTACCACTCCTTAAGGGTCTTAACGATAGGATGGTGACGCTTTCTGAAAAATTTCAAACTGAAACACCGTTTCTCTCAATGTTCACCGTGCCAACTTTGGAAAGCGCAAGTTTCGACCTCGATCTTGAATTGGGTAATTTCTTTAGAGAAGTCTATAAGGGTAAAGCGGGTGAAGAGCGAGATGTATTTCTACAGACCCTGGATCTCGGATTCGATATCCGTAAGCAGTCAACGCTCCTGATTACACCTTTACGGGAACTGCAAGTGAGCCTTGATCTCAACACGAACATGATATGGCATGACCGGGACCAGGCGCAAAATAGAAATATTATAAAAGGCGTTTACAGTTTTAATGGAACTGCCACAAATACACTCTTCCGAGTGTTCAACGTCGGCTATATCCCCGGACTCCGAAAGTTAAGACACGAGATGCAATCTTCGCTTCGCTTTAGTTACCAGCCGGCTGTTGACGAAGATGAGAACCTCTATCCTTTCGGCCCGAGTACCTATTTCTATGAACGGAAGCGACTCACCTATAACTTCAATACAAATATTGAAATCAAGACCCGGCGGAGCCAATCGCCACATCGTGTTTTCTATTTTGATACCCGACTCTCCGCCGATTTCACTGATTTTGAACCCTTACATCGACGGCAATATGAACCCATCGAAAGTGATTTCACATTCGTTCCGCTTCCGAGTCGAAACTTAAATATGACTGTTCGGTTCACACACGACCCCAATCCACATCCGGTTGATGGCAAGCAGTTTAAAATGGTCGGATTCCGTACCAACATCCGCTACACTCGGTCGAGCTGGAACGTGAGTATCGGAAACTCTTTTAGCAAACGACATACATCCAGACGTGCGTCCCGATCTCTCACTGCCACTGGACGCTATCGTTTTAACCAAGATCTCTCTTTTGATGTGAGCCTTATCTACTATCCGATTGAGCGGCAGTTTTATTCGCAACGTATTACGATGACACGCAATCTTCACGATTGGAATCTTCGTATCTCTTGGAACCGTGTCGGTATTAAACGCGACGATTCGCCTTACAACAATGTCCGTCAGGACTTCACATTCCAAGTCAGTCTGATTCAAGAACCCGCAGTTTCGATGGGTGTTGGTTATGACGCAACGACTGAAACGTGGGGGCTCCGTACCTTACCTGCAGGCGCACCTTACAACGCGTTCGGTAGCGGAAACTCACTCGGTAGGTCTTATTTCTAATGTCTGTCTCTAATCAAGGTAGTGTAATTTCTAAGCGCACCGGACCTGACACAGAAACCTTGAATACCTCTTTAGCAGCGTAGGTTGGGTAGAACGGATTCTATCCAGATCGTAGGAATTATAGAAAAATGCAACTTGCTTCAGATACCCAACATCGACCAGAGACCGAGTGAAACCCAACGCTTGGCTTTGAAGCTTCCTGGATCTCGAAGGTATAAAGTTGGGTTTCGCTATGTTCTTGAGTTTGTTCGGCGGTATATGGAATCGAGATGTGTTTGTGTTTAGACATTGCCCTCTCAATCCCGCTCTACCCAACCTACGGGACTGGTACCCCTTAAGCGTCGGGAATCGGAATTCCTTCCTACTTATAGAAAGGGTATTGTGGCGGCTACAAGCCCCACCTGCCGGGTCTGGAGAAAACACAGGATTACCGAAATATTTATTTAAACTTCATACAGTTTGTGGGACAAAATACCGAGAATAAACTATAAGTTGACGATCTATCGGAAAGAACGTTATGAACACTATCACGGAAATCGAAAAGAGACTCTGGAATGCCGCCGATGAACTCAGAGCCAATTCACGTCTCCGAGCATCCGAGTACTCAACCCCCGTCTTGGGACTTATCTTCTTAAGATACGCCGATCATAAATTTACAGAGGCTGAAAAAGAGATTGCCAGCGAAACCGCTACAAGTACACGCAGGCGGCTCGATCCAAGAACACAATACCAAGCGCGTGGCGTGTTTTACCTCCCAGCGAACGCACGCTTTCAATATCTTCTGAGTTTACCAGAGGGCGAAAACATCGGACAAGCTGTCACTGACGCGATGAAGGCAATTGAATCAGAAAACCCACAGGTTGCGGGAATCCTCCCCAAGAATTACAGCCGCCTTGAAAAGAATACGCTTCTTGAACTCCTCCGCATCATGGAACAGATTCCTATGGATATTGAAGGCGATGCGTTCGGGAAGGTCTACGAGTACTTTCTCGGCAACTTCGCCATGAGTGAGGGGCAACGCGGGGGTGAGTTCTTCACGCCTACCTCTCTCGTTAAACTCATCGTCGAAATCCTTCAACCCTTTCATGGACGTATCCTCGACCCTGCGTGTGGCTCTGGCGGAATGTTCGTCCAGAGTGCTGAATTTATTCGCAACCACCAGCGCAATGGAAATCAAGGGCACATCAGTATTCACGGCGTGGAACGCGTCGCCGAAACGATTAGATTGTGCAAAATGAATCTTGCCGTGCATGGACTTGAAGGCGATGTTAGACAAGCCAACAGTTACTACGAAGATCCACATAACTGCCTCGACAAGTTTGATTTCGTGATGGCAAATCCACCTTTCAATGTAGATCGCGTGGATAGAGAACGTATCAAAGACGACCCCCGATTTCCGTTCGGCATCCCTCGCGTTGACAATGCCAATTACATCTGGATTCAACTTTTTTACAGTTCGCTCTCTGAATCGGGTCGGGCAGGCTTTGTGATGGCGAACTCTGCCGCCGATGCCCGCGCCTCTGAACTGGAAGTCCGAACCGAGATTATCAAATCCGGTGCTGTTGATGTCGTCGTCAGCATTGCTTCAAATTTCTTCTATACCGTCACTTTGCCCTGTACCCTCTGGTTCTTTGACAAATCCAAACGGGACAGTGATAGGCACGATAAAGTTTTGTTTATAGATGCCCGCCATCTCTATCAACAGGTAAGCCGCGCACATCGGGAATTCACACCGTTGCAACTCGAATTCCTTGCGAACATTGTGAGGCTCTATCGCGGAGAAACCCCTGAAGACCAACACGACAGCGCAGATTTCCTCGCTACAAAATTTCCTGAAGCAAAATATGTTGACGTTCCCGGACTTTGCAAGGTGGCGACTCTTGCGGAAATTGAGGCGCAAGGATGGAGTCTCAACCCTGGGCGGTATGTCGGAGTCGCCGAACAGGCACCTGATGATTTCGACTTTGCGGAACGATTTGGTGAACTCAACGAAGAATTGGAAGTCTTGAATGCAGAGGCGCGTCAATTAGAGGAACGCATTGCAGAAAACGTTGTAAAAATCTTGGAAGATCGGTAATGTGAAGGGGCCATCGTCTGAACCGGGATTTACAGGTTTCTTTGATCTTTTCAGGAGTTTGTATGCATGTTCCGTGAAATCTCGGGTAATTGGATTACCGACATTTGACAAACACGTTACTTCATGATAAAATAGACATCAACAAAACCGAAAAACTTATTTCGAGAGGAGGCTCCTCATGGAACTTGTAAGTGTCTTTGAGTTTATCAACCCAAACACGATTCGGATTAAAGGGACACGGGTCGGTATTGAAATCGTAATTGAAAAATTCCTTGAGGGGGCAAGCCCGAAGGAAATTCAGCGACATCACCCGCATCTGACCCTAAAACAGATCTATGCCACGATTACCTACTATCTATTCAACAAAAACACTATAGACGCCTATATGGAAACCGCGCGTAAACGGGCGGAAGCCGCTTATGCGGCACAGCGAGAAAACCCGCCACCGGGTGTGAAGCGTCTTATAAAAATAAAGGCACAGCAGGAAACCCAAAGGATGGCATCCGTGAAAAGTGATAATGAACAGAAATCAGATTCGTTTCCTTCTTGACGAAGACACTTCACATGTTATCCGAAAGGGCCTTGAATACAGACGCCCAGAGGTTGACATTCGCGTTATTGGTGGTGACGGTGTCCCACCACTTGGTACAAAAGACGAAGAGATTCTTGAATTTCTTGAACGTGAGGCGTATATTCTCGTTTCGTCAAATCGAAGCACGATGCCTATGCATTTGGAAGCACACCTTCAAAAAGGTGGACACATTCCTGGTGTTTTGCTTTTGCGTCCTGGATTCTCTTATAGAGAGATTATTGATACACTTGAACTCATCTTGTTTGCAAGTGTTCCAGAAGATTTCCGAGATCAAGTGGTCTACATCCCGTTTTGAGTTCTCATGAACCAAACATAACCTTTGTAGCGAAAAGGGTTTCATAATGCCTGACGAAACAAAACCGGAAAAGGCTGTAAAACTTCAAGGAAAATACTGGATTTTATCACCCACGCCAGAACGAGATAATACTCCTGAGTTTAGATTGTCGGGGGTTATGCTTTCCCGTGTTGGATGTGAATTATTTCATATAGTTGACCAAGATCCGATGCCCGAATACACTGATGACCTCAAGAAATTCTTTGAAGAACAGGACTTACGAATGATTGAAGCACCTATCTTATGATTTTAGAGGTCAAGAGATACGTTAAGAGGTCGGAGTATGATTGGAAAATTGCCTAAGGGCTGGGAAATCAAAAAACTTAACGAAGTCATTGTTGATATTATTGATTATCGTGGTAAAACGCCTAAAAAGTTAGGAGGCACTTGGTCCGAATCGGGCATTATTGCTCTTTCGGCAATGAACGTGAAACAAGGGCAGTTAGTCAAGTTAGAAAAAGCAAAGTTTGTTAATGATAGTTTATATCAAAAGTGGATGAAGTCGGAAGTTACCAAAGGAGATATCTTGATGACTTCAGAAGCACCGCTTGGTGAGACTTACCTTGTTCCAGATAATAGAAAAATCTGCTTAAGTCAAAGATTATTTTGTATCCGATCAAATTCAAGTATCATCCTTCCACGATTCCTTTTTTACTTTTTTAACACACCAATAAATCGTAGACAGATTGACTTAAGAGCGACAGGAACAACTGTATTAGGAATTCGACAACCCGATCTCCGAGAATTACCTATAATTTCTCCACCGCTCCCAACTCAGCGTAAAATCGCCGCTGTCCTCTCCACCTACGACGATCTTATCGAAAACAACACCCGCCGCATCAAAATCCTTGAGGACACGGCACAAACCCTCTACCGAGAATGGTTCGTCCACTTCCGATTCCCCGGACATGAGAACGTCCCGATGGTAGAATCACGCTTGGGACCGATACCACAAGGATGGGAGATAGGTGAACTTGGGAACTTGGCGGAATCTATCAGGCGAAACGTGAAACGGGGGGACGTTGAGCCAGAAACTCCGTATTTCGGTTTGGAACACCTACCACGAAAATCGATTGCGCTTTCAAATTGGGATTCTGTTGACTCAATTAACAGTGCAAAATTGAGATTCAAAAAAGATGAGATCCTATTCGGTAAGATCCGTCCATATTTTCATAAAGTGGGTGTTGCTCCGTTAGATGGAATTTGCTCATCAGACACAATTGTGATGCGTCCTAAAGTGAATAAATACTTTGCGATAACCCTTTCCTACGTTTCGAGTGAGCACTTTATCAAGTATGCAACGACGACTTCACAAGGTTCAAAGATGCCAAGAGCCGATTGGAAAGTGCTTGCTAAGTATCCAGTTATAATTCCGCCTGAGCAAATCATGAGACGTTTTAGTAGTTTCGTTTGTGAGGTAGTCGACAATATCCATAATTTAATCTTTCAGAACAAGAACCTTAGCGAAACCCGAGACCTCCTCCTCCCCAAATGCATCTCCGGTGAGATTGACGTATCCGAACTTGACATTGACCCCAAAAGCAATTGACAAATACAAGGCAACGTTATATAATTTGCAATAAGGCAATTGGGAGAAAACTTTATCCTGAATCTAAATACACCGCGGAGGCAGAAGCCCAAAGTGAATGTTCCTGACCAAAAGCTCGTTCTGCCCAGACAGTTCGATAACGTCACAAAACGCAGAATCCGTAGAGACCCTAAGGGTTTCGTCACGACGCTCCTGGGTATAGAAGCAGACGAGTTTCAGGTCGTTGAAACCGAGCAACTCTCCATGAAAACACACGTGGCTGATAGTTTTATACGCATTACCACCGGAGACGCGCAAGCCATTGTACACTGTGAGTTTCAGACACACGACAGCCGGGAGGTCCCGATGCCCTTCCGAATGGCGGGTTATATCGGTAGTGCCATAGAATTTTACAAACTCCCAATCTATTCGCATGTCGTTTACCTACATCCACAGGCTGGACGCACCGACCCGGGCTTGTATGTTCAAGAGGTGTCAGGATATAATATTGGTATCCAATACCGCGTGCTAAGACTCGCCGAAATGGACGGACAAACCCTTCTAAATACGAACCGGGTAGGGTTGGTTCCGTTCGCAGCCTTAATGAAACCACCTGCTGCCGTGGAAGTGCCAGAATGGATTGGACACTGCGTGCAGGTGATTGAGGCAGGGACGGAAGACGAATCGCAACAAAGAGAAACACTCGCGGACTTAGCGATTCTCGGTGGGTTAGCATACGACTCACAAACCATTCGCGACATAATATCGGAGGTTATCGTGCAAGAATCTTCTATCATCCAATACTTTACTGAGAAAGGCATCGAACAAGGCATCGAACAAGGCAAAAAACAGGGCATCGAACAAGGCATCGAACAAGGCATCGAACAAGGCAAAAAACAGCACGCTGTTGAAGCAATACTCACAGTGTTGGAGGTCCGATTTCAGACGGATGTCGCCGAGAAACTCAAGCCTTTTCTTGGAGCGATTGACGATTTACAACGTCTGGATGAGTTACACCGTGTTGCTGCCCGCGCATCAGACATTGATGAGTTTACGGATGTGCTCTTGAACCTTAAAAATTGATCTGGACCGAAGGTTGAATCCCGATATAAAGGCGAAACCCATGTCCGAACAGAAAGCGTTTTTGAAGAAACTTCATATCAAGAACTTCCTGAGCTTGCGGAATGTTACGCTGCCCCTTAAACCTTTGACGATTCTTGTTGGTCCTAATGCAAGCGGAAAATCAAATGTCTTGAGTACCCTGTACAGTCTAAAATCGATGATGAATGATGAAAAACTACCTCAAGCTGAATTAATTCAAAGTTACCTTTGGGCAGGCAAAATAGGGCACATCACTTTTCAATTGCAAGCTGAAGTGAAAGGAACGCCAGCTATATACGAATTGGAATTTAAGGCAGATGTTCACAATCCTTTTGTTGCCGAGGAATTATCGGTTGAAGGTGTAAAAATCATATCGGTTGAAAATGGAAAAGGTGAGGTTCAAGATGAAAACGGGAAAAACAAAACAACATACACCTCCAATAAACTCGCCCTGAAATCCGCTGGCGATTATGGAGATAAGCCAATTACAAGTGCTTTAACAGAATTTATTAAAAGTTGGGAAATTTATGACTTTCACCCGGAATTCATACGAAATCGTCTATCAACATTTTCACATGTTCCAAAAGAACTCCGTGAATCTCTAAAACTTGATACTTATGGCCTTGGATTGGCAGAAGTGCTCTTAGATTGGCATGGAAACGCTCCAGAGAGTTTCTGTAGGGTCAGTGAATCTTTGGCTTCCTCTACTAATATTAGTATTGAGCATCACTCAATTAATGGAAATGACAAACTATGCCTTTTAGAAGGGTACGAGAATCCGATCCCTATGGAGGGAGCGTCTGACGGGACTTTGCGTCTCATTGCATATAACACCTTGCTCAACCAATCTGACTTGCCGCCCCTTATTGCCATTGAAGAACCTGAGCGAAGTTTACACCCTGGTGCCCTGAAGGACATTGCGGATATACTTGAAAAACTGGCTGAACGAACACAAGTCATTATCACAACCCATAGTTCTCAACTCTTGGATAACTTCAAATCTGAAAGTCTATCGAATTCCCTCGGTGTTTTACTCCTACGTAACCGCCCCGGACTCGGTACAGAAGTCCTCAACCTCGAGGAAATCCGCAGTAAACGAGGATCACTTGAGGGTTGGATCGCTGATTTCGGAATGGGCAGTGCGGTTTTCGACAGTGGACTCCTACAAGACCTCATGGAGGAACCAGTATGATAAGCGTAAGAATCTGGAATTTGGAATCCGACCGAGAGGCTGAGGCAGTCAGATTCTTGGAGAATACATTTTTGAGATTTCGGCAGCTTGGGGATATCGCTATCCGAACAGCCGGAAGAAGTACACTTCGTAAGTGTCACAGAAAAGGCACACCTATAAGCAGCCTAAAGAAAGCGATTGAGCACTACTTTAAACAAGATGACTATATTATTTTCGTCATGGATTCCGACCAGTCAGGACAATCGAAATCAAAATCGCTTGTTGAGCAAATCAGGCTTATCGTCAAAGATGGAGATTTTTCTGATAAAATCTTTTTCGTAGCGGACATTCAAGAATGTGATGATGCTATACCAACAGAATGGCAAAGCATCGTTTCGCGTTTCCATACTGAAGTTGAGGAAGATCGCAGACGGTTTAAGAAAGAGTGGGATGAAACCCTTGCACATTTCCACAAGGCTTTTGCCAATACGCCAGAGGAGGAAGTAATGCGTCATTTTGAGGAAGCACTCGCAGAGGTGAGGCGTGAGCGAATCTGACATCTCCAAAGGTAAAAATTCTTTTCCTTTTCCCTACCGCTTCCCGCGCAGGCGAGGTTGCTATCCTCGCCTTTTTCTATTTGACATAAACCTTATCTCACACTAAAATATGCACCAATAGAATTGAGAAATCTATACGAACAAGGGCGAGACCCGCGTCTGTCGTTTTGATAACACCGGTAGCCATGCACAACCCATATAGCGAAGATGAACTCATCGAACAACCTGCCATCAATCTACTCGCAGAAACCGGGTGGGAGACGCGCAACTGTTATAGTGAATTCGATCGGGGTGATAGTTCCCTCGGCAGGCAAACAAAATCCGAAGTTGTCCTCATCCCTCGCCTTCAAGCTGCATTAGCACGTCTCAATCCCGACGCAACCCCAGAAGCAATCGCCAAAGCAATCGAGGAGCTTACCCGCTCCCGCGCCCTGATGAGCGGTGTTGAAGCCAATCGCGAAATTTACGTTCTCCTGAAAGACGGCGTAACAGTCACGACCAGCAATCCAAACCGCGAAGACGAGAACACTGAAGTGCTTCGGGTCTTCGACTGGAAACATCCAGAGAATAATGATTTCTTCGCAGCGACCCAATTCTGGGTTACAGGTGAGATGTATACAAAACGTCCCGACCTGATCTGCTTCGTCAACGGAATTCCTTTGGTCCTAATGGAGTTCAAACGGATTGATGTGAATCTCTATGCTGCCTATAACGACAACCTCCGAGACTATAAAGACACTATCCCGCACCTCTTCTGGTATAACGCCTTTATTCTGCTCTCCAACGGCACGGACAGCAAAGCCGGGAGTCTCACCGCCAGTTGGGAGCACTTCGCTGAGTGGAAACGCGTTCACAGTGAAGATGAACCGCCCACAACCTCTTTAGAGACGACCCTGCAGGCACTCTGCACACCCCAGCGATTACTTGATGTCGTTGAGAATTTTATTCTATTTATGGAAGCACAAGGCGGCTTAATCAAAATTCTCGCCAAAAACCATCAATATCTCGGCGTTAACAATACGATTGCATCCCTGAATCGGATTGAAGATAATCACGGCAAGCTCGGGGTCTTTTGGCATACGCAAGGGAGCGGGAAAAGCATCTCAATGCTGCTTTTTGCACAGAAGGTGCTCAGAACAATCCCTGGAAACTGGACATTCGTGGTTGTAACCGATCGCAAGGAACTGGATAACCAAATCTATAAAACCTTCGCCAGCACAAGTGGGGTCTTGACGCAGCAAGAAGTACACGCCGAAAATGTTGTCCATCTACGCCAACTCTTTACCGAAGACCATCGCTATATCTTCACCCTTATCCAGAAGTTCCAGACGCAGGGAGGCGAGCGGCATCCTGTTCTCTCTGAAAGGTCAGACATCGTCGTCATCACCGATGAAGCACATCGGAGCCAATATGATACGCTGGCTCTGAACATGCGCACCGCACTCCCCAACGCCGCATTCATTGCATTTACCGGAACGCCACTCATGGCGGGCGAGGAAAAGACAAAATCGGTATTCGGGGATTACGTGAGTGTTTACAATTTCAACCAATCCATCATGGACAGCGCAACCGTGCCGCTCTACTATGAAAACCGTGTACCAACCCTACAATTGACGAACGAAGATCTCAATGAAGATCTCGAGCGGATCCTTGAGAATGCTGATCTTGACGCAGCACAGGAGGCGAAACTTGAACACGAGTTTGCCAGGGAGTATCATCTCATCACGCGAGATGAGCGATTAGAGACCATCGCCGAAGATATTGTTTCACATTTTATGGGCAGAGGGTACCAAGGAAAAGCGATGGTCATTTCAATCGACAAAGCCACTGCGGTCAAGATGTATGAGAAGGTGCAGCAGTATTGGAAAGACTATAGTGCGCGCCTGAAATCAGAAGCAACCGCGCGACTCGGCCAGGAGCGGGTTCTCTTGGAGACGAAAATTCGCTACATGGAAGAGACTGATATGGCGGTCGTCGTTTCTACCGGACAAAACGAGATTGATGACCTCAGACAAAAAGGCGTTGACATTACACCCCACCGTGCCCGTATGAACACAGAGGATTTAGAGATCAAGTTCAAAGATCCCGATAACCCCTTCCGAATTGTCTTCGTTTGTGCGATGTGGATGACAGGCTTCGATGTGCCTTCCTGTTCCACAATCTATCTCGACAAGCCGCAGCGAAACCATACTTTGATGCAGACGATTGCCAGAGCGAACCGCGTCTTTGGTGATAAGAATAACGGTTTAATTGTCGATTATATTGGGGTTTTTCGTGATCTTGAAAAGGCATTGGCAATTTACGCGACAGGCACTGATGCGGAAGGCGAAACACCGATTGCGGACAAATCGAAACTGGTTGAAAAACTCCGAAAAGCGATCGCCGAAATCTCCGAATTCTCCGAAGGTCTCGGTATTGACTTAATGGCAGCCCAAACGGATGAGGCTCTGCAAAACATCAGCTACATCAATGATGCAATGGAACGTATCCTGATTAACGATGAAACCAAACGGAATTATCTACAACACGCGACGCATGTCACGAAACTCTACAAAGCGATCCTGCCTGACTCCTGTGCACACGAGTTTACCAGAATTTGTCAACTCATCAATATCATCGCACAGAAAATCAGAAATTTAACGCCCCCGACTGACATCTCCGGTGTCATGACAGAAGTCGAGCGTTTACTCGACCGATCGATCGCACCGGAAGGCTATCTCATTCAGATACCGCCTGACAGTTACGATATGAATCAGGTAGATTTAAGCCAAATTGACTTCGAGCAGTTGAGCGAACAATTCAATACGGAGCACAAACGCATCGAGGCGGAGAGACTCAGAGGCGCAATCAATGCCAAACTCACCGCGATGATTCGCTTCAACAGAAGCCGAATGGATTATCAACAGAAATTTGAGCAGATGATCGCAGCATACAACGCAGGCACTGTGGGTGTTGATAATTTCGTCGAGGAACTTTTTAACTTCGCTAATGCGCTCCATCAAGAGGATCAACGCGCCAGTACTGAAGAATTTACCGAAGAGGAATTAGCGGTGTTCGATCTTCTGACGCAACACGAGCCGCATCTAACTGTCCCTGAGAGAGACGAAGTGAAGACTGCCGTGAGGAAATTGCTTAAGACGCTCAAGCAAGAGCAATTGGGCTTAGATTGGCGGAAGCGGACACAATCGACAGCTGAAGTCAGAGAAACTGTTAGCAATATACTGGATGATGAACTTCCGCGGCCTTACACACCGGAATTGTTCGGTCAAAAGTCTGAAGCCGTTTATCAGCATATCTATGATTCTTACTACGGCGAAGGGAGAAGCATCTATACCGAGAGTTGATAGATGTAAGTAAGGAACACATCGCTGAAAATGTTGTAAAGATTTTGGAGGATGGGGTATAATAGCAAAAGATCGGGATTTTGAATGAAATGATAAGAAATGTGAGATGGGTTGGAGATTCTCGTGAGCGGGTACAGGGAAAAAGGCGGCACTTGCGGCTTGTCACGACATAGCAATTCCCGCTGTGCTTTAGAAAAGGAACGTTTTGATGGTACTCAAAGAACGAATTGCTATCGTAACGGGTGGAAGTTCAGGCATCGGGCGCGGCATTGCACTCGAATTCGCCCGCGAGGGGGCGCGGGTCGCTGTCGTCGATAAGCAGGAAACACCCCTCCGCGGTAGATACCACGAAACTGATACTATAACCCCAACCGTCTCAGAAATCGAAAAACTCGGCGCAGAAGGACTATTTCTCCAAACCGATGTCGCTGACGAATCACACGTCGCACACGCAATCCAGCGAACCGTTGAACACTTTGGCGGACTCGACATTCTCGTTAATAACGCTGGTATCCATATTCCGGGGGGCGCGCAGGAGATTTCCATCGCCGATTGGGACAGCGTCGTTGGGGTTAACCTGCGCGGGGTGTTTGTCGCGACGAAACTCGCAATTCCCCATCTGAAACAGTCAAAATTCGGGCGAATTATCCAGATCGCCTCTGTCCATGCCTATGGTGGTGGTGCCGGACCCGCGTATGCGCCGGCGAAAGCCGCTGTCGTCAACATGGTTCGCGATACCGCCTTGGAAATCGGGCAATTCGGCATAACCGTCAACGCCATCTGTCCGGGTTATATTGAGACTGCAATTCAGGATTACCTCACCTCTGAACAGATTGATGAGGCATTAGAGAAAACCGCTTTGCCACGTTTCGGTCTACCGAGAGACATCGGGCGCGCCACGGTCTTCCTTGCTTCCGACGATGCGGAATGGGTCACAGGTGCTTCCTTGCTCGTTGATGGCGGATTCGCCGCAGGCGTATAACCCAAACTCGGTAGGTACGGTTTCTAACCGCACCATAGGTGTCAATTTAGGATCTCGCTCGGCATTTTATAGGGGTTTCTCTCCAAATGCCGCCCCGCTGGGGCTTGGGTTATGGAGGTGTCCGTTTTTCTACAGACATGCCATCCCTACGGGATTCAAGAGGCGTTTGAAGTCTCTAAGGTTTCCGGGTAGAATCCGGTTGGGTTTCTAACCGCACCTATCGGCCCCGGATCTGAGACGTTTATTTTTTCTAAAATTGACACTTATGGTGCGGTTGAATAAAAGGACAAATAACATCATGCAAACAAACCCGTGGGGAACAATCCGTTTCACAGATAAGGTCGCCTTGATTACAGGCGGTGCCTCTGGCATCGGTAGAGCAACGGTGAACCGTCTCGCAGCCGAAGGCGCGCACGTCATCATCGCCGATAACAACCCCGATATGGCAAACCGAGCGGTCTCTGAAATTCAGGAAACCGGCGGCAAGGCACTCTACATTGAAACCGATCTCGCAGATGACGAAAGCGTTCAGGCTGCAGCGGATGCTGTCGCTGAAAAATTTCCCGCACTCCATATACTTGTCAATAATGCTGCTATTTTGCGAACCGGTAAAATTGAGGACGGAGGGTGGATCCCAAATTGGGAACCCGAAACCGCAATCGGGCTTCGAGGCTGGGTCTTAATCACGCAGCACCTGTTACCGCTTTTAAAACAGGAAGGGGCTGCTATCGTCAACCTTTCATCAGAGGGTGGTTTTCTCGGCAGACCGGGTCAGTGGATTTACGATGCTGTAAAAGCAGGCTTGGTCTCCGTAACAAAGACAATGGCGTATGAGTTCGTCGAATACGGTATCCGCGTCAACGCTATCGCACCGGGTTGGATCGTCACAGAGATGCACTTCGGTGGTGCCGATGATCCTGCCGCACGCAAGAAGGAATTGGAAGAAACACCAATTTCCTCGTGCATCATGGGACGCCTCGCCCTACCGGAGGAGGTCGCATCGGTGATTGCATTCCTGCTTAGCAACGATGCCTCTTACATCACCGGGCAGACGCTACACGTTGACGGTGGACGCTGGGGGATGTCCGTCGGTCGATAAACGTTTAACGCAATCTGTGTATCTTTCGCTGGCGAGGTTTCTAACCTCGCCTACTGACTGCTGATTGCTGACTGCTGTTATCCTTATGCCCAACAAAACTCACACCACAGCCGTTGTCCTCATCCCGTCGGAATCCGTACAGCCGCCTATTCAAGCGATACGCCGAATCCACGATCGGAATTTCATGCGATGGATGCCGCACATAACATTGCTCTATCCGTTTGTTGAACGGCGCGACTTTGCGGATGTTATTCCGGCACTTGCAAAAGCGGCGCAACAGCTAACGCCGTTTTCTCTTGAATTCACACGTTTTGACGCTTTTAAGCATCGTAAATCGGCGACCGTGTTCCTCGTCCCCGAACCCATAGATGAAATTGTGCGATTACACCACGTACTCATGCAGCATCTCCCTGACTATAACGACACGGCACGATTTTCTGGAGGCTTCTATCCTCACCTCTCCGTTGGACAATTCCAACACCGATCCCTTTCCAGCGAACAGCATCGACTCCAAAGCGAATGGCAACCGATACAGTGCGAAATGTCAAACCTGAGTCTTATCTACCGTGCACCTGAAACAGCGGAACGGTTTGTAGTCGCTGAGCAGTTTTCATTCACACGCAGCGAATGAATCCTTTTGCAGAAGCAAGTGCAAACAAGATATAATATGGGTTGTGTATTTCCGAGCAGTGTAAATTAACGCAAGTTCCTATCTCAGATAGAACGCTATAAGGTTGTTATACCATTACCCTCTTAAAAAATTAAAGGCGCGGTTTGAAACCGCGCCTACGTTTTATTTAGGTTTCTCAGTTATTATCCAATCTCTCCGATTTCAATTAATCGATCATCCAGCGTCAAATCTGGACGCGGGAGATCGCCGAACAGCGGACGGAAATACCCCGCACCCGCCGGCGACATCTGATACCGCGCTTCATCGTAGAACCGTAAATCAAGGCTTCTCCGGATAACATGTCCCGAAGCGTCGCGTTTGAGTACCTGTTCTAACGGCAACAAGGTCGGTTCAATGCCGGTTTCCGTTCGCGTGATGGTTGCGACACCATTGAACATCCCGTCTGAGAGTGCTTGCACCGCCATTGCGCCCGCCCTCATAGCGACATCTCTATCGAGCGGAATCGGGCTTCCGCACCGTTGGAGATAGCCGAGAATCAAGGCACGGAACGCGGAACTCGAAATTTCGGGAAGCAATTTCTTCATCGTCTCAACGATAATCTCTGAGCAGCCTCCCGGTTTCGTATGTCCAAAAGCGTCAAGCTCGGCTTGTGAACTGATCATCAATTCCCCGGCGTCGTTCCGAATACCTTCCGACACAACGACGATGACATTCCCTTGTTCGGCATGTTTTTCGCGAATCGCTTCAGCGAGTTTTTCGGGTTGATACGGTACCTCTGGGACAACGATAAGATCTGCTTGTCCGTAAGCCGCAGAGAGTGTCAACCACCCCGCATCTCTTCCCATCGCTTCGACAATAATCACGCGGTCGTGGGAATAGGTCGTCGTACGGAGATCGCGGACGTAGTTGATAACGCTGTTCGCTGACGATGGAAAACCGGGACAAAAATAGTTGACCATCTTCGAGTAATCGACGGCATCGCCTTCTGGTGGATTGATGCCCACGTCGTTATCGATCGTTTTGGTCACAAATGTCGTCGTGAATTGATCAGAGAGCGCCGTGCCGACTGTCAACGTATCATCGCCCCCTATCGGAATAAGACCGCTGATATCCAGTTTTTTCAGGTTGGCGACTGCCTCATCCAATTTGTTATCTTTGATTAGGTTCGTGCGTGAGCTCTTTAGCAGCGTGCCGCCTCGGTTTTCATCAATCAGGTCAGGCGTTAGCGTAAAGTAGCGTCCGCCTTTTAAAACGCCGCGCCACCCTTCCATGAATCCGATAAGTTCAAAACCGAGTTCCTCGGCTTTCAACGCGATACCTTTTAGGGTGGCATTGAGAGCACTTGTATCGCCACCCCCTGTTAAAACACCGATCTTTTTCGCCATATTCAAACCCCTTTACTATTTATGTATTTTTTCATTACCTGTTCCGATATTGTGTACACCAGCAGTTCTGTAGGTTGGGTAGAGCGGAATTGAGGCGGGCAATACCGACACCTCAAACACATTTCAACCCCAAACAACATTATAATACATCAAGAACATAGCGAAACCCAACTTTATACCTCACATCACTGGAAACCTTACACAAAAGCGTTGGGTTTCACTCTATCTCTTTACGACGGTAGGTGCTTGGGTAGCGGTGCATTATTCTTCAAGCGATGGTCTCCTTGTATTACCCGTTCTACCCAACCTACGAGGAATAGTTATCAGTTATCGGTTTTCAGTTATAAATTGGTACCTACGATACGGTTAGAACCGCACCTACTGAGATACTGCAAGGTAGTGATAAGACTACTTGACGACTTCCAGTAGCACGGGTTTATCCAAGGCGAGTGCCTTCTCAAAAGTCGGTTTGAAATCGACTGGATCTTCGACGCGTAACCCGATTGCACCGAACGATTCTGCGAACTGCACAAAGTCCGGGTTGGCAAGTTCAACACCGATCCGTTTACCGAAACGGCGAAGTTGCCCGCGTTCAATCGAGGTGTACTGGTTGTCGTTCATCACAAGCGTCACAATGGGTAGGTCATACAATACAGCCGTTGCGAGATCCGGGCACGTCATTAAGAACCCGCCGTCACCGCTCAACGCGACGACCTTCCGTTCTGGATACGCGACCTGTGCGCCGATGGCACCCGTCAATCCGATCCCCATTGCAACGGATACACCGGAGAAGATGAAACTTCCTGGATGATAACATGGGAAATGGGGCAGCGCGCCATAACCTGTAATGTTAACGTCAACCGACAAGATGGCATCGCGGGGCATTACATCGCGCATTTCTTGGAGAATTTGAGGACGTTCAACCGCCATAAAGCGTCGCCGTAATTCGCGTAACCCTTCCCCCCAACCGCCTGAACGTTTTTCGTCGCGCAGCGCAGCGTTCAACTGACGCAACACCAATTTCGGGCTCGCCCCGATGCCAACCGTGGCGGGATATTCCTTATGAATTTCCGCTGGGTCGGCTTCGATATGCAACAGTGGCTGCGGAATCTTGAGGCTCCAGTTACCGGTATCACGATAGTTAAACCGAGTGCCGAGGGCAACGATGAGGTCGGATGCATCCATTGCTGCTTGGGCGATACCGTCTCGGAAGATACCGATTGAATAGGGCGAGTCTTCCGGCACTGAACCTTTGCCGAACCCTGTCATCACGATGGGCGCGTCCAGCAGTGCCGCGAATTCAAGTATCTCTGCGGTTGCGCGCGTATGGTTGATACCGCCGCCCGCGACAATCAATGGGCGTTCCGCTGTGTTCAGCAATGCCAATGCTGCGTCTACGTCTTGTGGACTTGCTGCCGTTTGGAGACCGTCGTTCCTCGGCGGGATAGGAAAATCGGCTTCGGCATCCAGGGCATCTTTCGCCAGTTCGATCAACACGGGTCCAGGTCTACCTGAACGCAAGGCGTTGAAACTCCGGTTGATGGCACCCGGAATCTGATCGACGCGATGCACAATCTCCAGATGTTTCGTCATCGTGCTGAAGGCAGCCCGCTGATCCAATCCGTGGAAACTCTTCTTCGGGTCCCGTGATGCCAAGTAGGATGGGTTCTGCCCAGTAATCCAAAGTACAGGCGAAGATGCGGTGTTCGCCTCACCGATACCGATGGAGGCGTTATTTGAACCGGGACCCGGGACTGTCATACAGACACCAACATCCCCAGTCGCACGCGCGTAGCCATCCGCCATAAATGCCGTACCGCCTTCGTGGCGTGTGACATAGTGCTGGATACTGTCTTGATTGTTGTATAAAGATTCATAAACGGTGTCTAAATGGTTGCCCGGCAAGCCGAAAATGACACTGACACCTTGTGCCTTCAAACATTCGACAAAAAGATCTCCACCTGTCATAATGACTCCTTTCATATTGTTAACATGAGAAGCGACTCCGAATTTTACGAGACTACAAAAAGCCGCCCCTGTTGCGCTGTAAACGCACTATTGAGATACGCCTTTCCGTTCGCGTGCCAAAAATCAGTGCCCTCTTTCGTTCCCTTAAATAGATTCCACTCTGCAACATCAGATGCCTGACGGTGTAGTTCAATCAAGGCATCCATCGGTTCAACCCCTCTGTTAAAGAGATAAAAAATCTCGAATTCTTCCCCGATCCGATGGTGTACTTGAACGAGATTTGTTTCCGCGTTGTCAGGTTTTACGTATACCGATACCGGACGATTCACCCATTTTTGAAGGCTTTTTTCGAGTTTTTCCGCTTTCTCGTTTTCTGGACCTCGTAGAATCGTTGTTCGCCGTCCATAGATAAGTCGTTCGAGCGGATACGGCTCAAGTCCAATCCTTCCATTGAGCAGATAGGGGATCGGCTCATCTGCTATCAATCTCCCCTTCGCCTTCGTGAATGCGCTCAAGCATTTGACGGTTTCTTCTTGAAGCGATATACAACTCGGAAGCAGCACAACGTTATATATCGCCTTGACCTTTGTAGGGTCGTTCGGAAAGTGGAGTCCACTGTTCTTATCGCCGTGTTTTCTGGCCTTTACAATTTCTGCCGAACGTAGTTGCTGCTCCGAGACAATCCTGAAGTCGTATCCGAATTCCCAGACGCGTTGACACAACCATCCCCACGCTTTCGTCAATCCATTCCACTGTTTTTCATCAGGTTTGGTCCAGAGACTCTGTGTCGGTGCTACCATCAGGAGCGGTCTCTTTGGATACCCGCGCGATAAAACTTGTGTTATCGCAGCGAATTCTGGCGTTGTCGCCTGCTCTCTATTCAACCACAGATTAAAACCGAGACTTGCATCTTCACACACCGTCTGTTGATCGGTTTTATGCGATGCCTTCCGTGAGATACATGCATGCTGTGTGTCGCTACAGGCCCATTTCGCGATGACGAATCGCTTCGGTGTATCTATCGCAGTGGTACTGAGAATAGGGCAGTCCACTTCTGCCAGCATTGCTCCCAATTCAAGTTCCAGTGTCTTTGCGTTCGCAGGCAGACTTAAAGCAAACTGTAGCCTTTCCTGATGACAGAAATCGCGAACCCCTCTAAGAAAGTAGGTCGCGAATCGCGTTGTCAATTCGCGCCAAAATATGTTCCTGACTGCTGCCGAGTTGTAAGTTTCGTAAAAAATTAAGGGCAGATACGTTGCGAGTGTTTCCTCCGCCGTTTCTAAGAGTGTCGGACTCCACGGCATCGATGTTGCCCCGGTTCTCAAGACGTTAGCTAAGGACAAAAACCTCGGTAATTCGCAGGTAAAACCGATAAGGTGCTTTTTGCCATAGGCTTTTAAGTAATCTACCAGCACACGTTTTACGAACTGTGAGACCCCGATATTATCCAAAAGGTCTTCCGTTCCTGTTTCCGTCTGGTAAAGATGAATTACCGTTCGTCCGCGAAGTCGTTCCGCAATCGCAAGGTCACCCGCTACACATCGCTGGACATAGTCGCTGATATTATAGCAGGGGGCATCCGTGTTGGGTTGCGCGATTAAGTAGTGTTGATTGAATGCTGTTCCGTTCTGCGGATGAGACCGATGAAGTTTCGCCTGAATCGCTGTTGTTGTTTCCGCGTCGCCAAAAGACTCTTCTACGGCGTTCAATTGATATTGCGTTTTCAATGATGCAGACGGTAGTAAAACCCACGCGCGTTCCCGGCGTCGCAACAAACGGGTGAGTTCTGCTCGATGCAGGCTTGCTTCTCGAGTTCCACGCCACAATAGCGTACTTCCCGCGTCAAAAGAATCCGTCTGCACAACTATCCGCTCCTATTGTTAACCTGAAATATTTGCAACACGCAACGTTTTATGGTATACTCTTAACACTGACGGAAGGGTAAGATTCGCGAGTTCTCTCCGTATTTTGCATTAAGAGTTTAGCATACCTTGAGAATTGATACAATTAAAAGTTTTTACCCAATGCTCTTCTTGTAGGAGGGATTTCCGAATCCCGACGTGTATTAGTTAGCAGCCATCAATAAAAGATGCTGATGTCGTTAAAACGTCTGATAACTGATAACCGAAAACTGAAAACTGATTGCTATTCTGCTAAAAATGAACATACTGGAAAATCTTATCTCAGCGTTTTCTGTGCTTCGCGGAAGTAAGCTCCGCACGATTCTCACACTCTTGGGGATTACGATCGGCATTGCAGGTGTGATCGCGATGATGTCTTTTGGCGCGGGTGCTGAAAAACTATTGATGTCCGAGATTAACAATATCGGTGGCCCGAGTATGTTCGGTGTTTATCGACCCGGGCATATCCGCAAAAACGGGCGTTGGCAACGTAATAACAGTCCGCATTACTTAGAGATGTCAGACCTTCGAGATGTCCTTACAGAATGCCCTTCCGTTGAAGTTGCCACTGTCGAGGGCAGCTACTATATTAACCTCGGTGTTGATGGCAAATTTCAAAAAACCTATCTCCGCGCAACCACAAATGAATACCAAGCCGTCCGTGAATGGAAGACGCAATACGGCAGATTCCTTGCTGATACCGACATGGATACGTGGACAAAGGTTTGTGTCATCGGCTCAAAAATATGGAAAGAACAGTTCAAAGGACAGGATCCGATTGGTAAAGAAGTCATCATCAACAATTTTGGGAACAACAAACGTTTCACTGTTATCGGAATTATGGAGAGTCGAGGGGACGGACTCGAGCGAGGAAGAAGCGATGATAATATGCTCTTCATTCCGATTACAACTGCCCAGAAACGGTTTTGGGGACACGATCACGTCGGACACATCATGGTGCGCGCCAAAAGCCCGCTTCTCGTGGAACAAGCGTTAAAAGAAGTGAAAACGATTATTATGCGCAACCACGGTGGCGACGACACCTTCTTCCGAACATGGTCTGCCAAACAAGGCATCGAACACGCCAAAAGAATGATCCTTATCATAGAAACTGTTCTCGTCGTTATTGCGTCTGTTGCGTTGATTGTAGCCGGTATCGGTATTCTGAACATTATGCTCGTTTCGGTGACAGAGCGGATCCCGGAGATCGGGCTGCGAAAAGCGGTGGGTGCGAAAAGTTTCGACATCCGTTTGCAATTCCTCACCGAATCTGTGTTGTTGTGTCTGATCGGGAGCCTGCTCGGTATTGCTTTTGGCGCTGTTGTCGGGAAGGGCTTCGCATGGATCGTTGGTAAGTTTTTACAAGAAATGGCGTGGCCCTCTGTGCTGACCCCGGAAGCCGTTCTCATCTCCGTAGGCGCGGGTGCTGCAGTAGGCATCTTCTTCGGTTACTATCCCGCCAGTCAAGCCGCTAAAATGACACCCATTGATGCTATCCGACACACATAACCTATAAGAGTTGTCAGTTTTCGGTTTTCAGAAAAAAGGCGTTGTGTAACGCTTGCGTCTTTAACTGACCTCTGATCGCTGACTGCCATTCTTCTGACCGCTGACGGCTAATTCACTGACAACTGATAACTGATGGCTGACAACCATTCTTGGAAGGCAAACGTGCAAATCTTAGAAAATCTTATCTCAGCGTTTTCTGTGCTTCGTGGGAGCAAACTCCGCACGATTCTCACGCTCTTAGGCATTACGATCGGTATCGCGGGTGTGATTGCGATGATGTCTTTCGGCGCAGGTGCGGAAAAACTGATGATGGCAGAGATCGAAAATATTGGTGGACCCAGCATGTTCGGCGTTTACCGCCCCGGATACATCCAAAAAAACGATCGTTGGCAACGCAACACCAGTCCACATTACTTAGAGATGCAGGATCTCCACGACATTCTGGCAAGTTGTCCTTCTGTTGAGGTCGCCACCGTTGAAAGGAGTCATCCGATTGACTTTGAAGTTGAGGGCAGGCACCAGAGGACCTATTTTCGCGCGACAACCAAAGAATATCAAGATGTCCGACGACGGGAGACGGAATACGGCAGGTTCCTCGCCGATATCGACATGGACCTTTGGAATAAGGTGTGTGTCATCGGGGCCAAGGTCTGGAAAGAGCAGTTTAAAGGGCAAAACCCCATTGGCGAGGAAGTCGGCATCAATAACCAGCGTTTTACTGTTATTGGAATTATGAAGGCCCGAGGCGATGGATTCGATGAAGGTAGAAGCGAAGATAATCTGGTTTTCATTCCGATTACAACCGCACAAACCCGTTTTGGCGAACGGAATCGGGTTGGAGCCATCATCGCACGCGCCAAAAATATTCATTTAGTCGAGCAGGCAATGAAAGAGGTAGAGACGGTTCTCATGCGTAACCACGGTGGCGACGATACTTTCTTCCGAACGTGGTCGGCGAAAAAAGGAATTGAGGGTGGAAAAAGGATTATCTTTATTATCGAGATGGTGCTTGTGGTTATTGCGTCTGTTGCGTTGATTGTTGCGGGTATCGGTATCCTTAACATTATGCTCGTTTCAGTGACAGAGCGGATTCCTGAAATTGGATTGCGGAAAGCGGTCGGCGCGAAAAGTCTTGATATCCGTCTGCAGTTCCTTACAGAGTCTATCCTTTTGTGTCTGATTGGCAGCTTACTCGGGGTTCTATCCGGTTTTCTGGTCGGTAAAGGTTTCGTGTGGGCGGTAGGCAGATTCTTCCCAGGTGTGGAATGGCCCTCTGTTGTTACGCTGGAAGCCGTCCTCATTTCTGTCGGTGCAGGCGTGGTGATAGGCATTTTTTTCGGGTATTACCCTGCCAGTCAAGCCGCTAAAATGACACCCATTGATGCCATCCGCCATACGTAAGGTGTCGGATAGTTGGAGAACCGATGCTTAATATCAAAGTGAGAGGAGGAAAGCAATGCTTCATTCGCAAACGAACCCTGAATCTGTTCAAGAGATACCTGCCCACAAAACCCCAATGACGTTGGAAGAATTTCTTGAAAACGATGTAGAGGGGTATGAATATGTAAAAGGAGAATTAGTCCCCATGCCCCCAGCGACGATGATACATGGTGAGATCAGTAGTAACCTTCATTTACGCTTAGGTCTGTACGTTCAGGAAAATCGGTTAGGACGCGTATATATTGCCGAAACAACGTTTCAATTGGATGACCGGTTGGTAAAACCTGATATTGCGTTCATTTCGACGGATAGGTTACCGGAAGATAGAGAGAAGGGGTCACCTATACCGCCGGACCTGGCGATTGAAGTCGTTTCACCAACGGATAAACACTACGATGTTACCGAAAAAGCGTTGGCTTATTTGAAAGCGGGGACGCGCCTTGTTTGGGTGATTGAACCCGTCGCGAAAACGGTGACCGTCTATCGCTCTGAAACCGATTTCACTTTGCTTAGCTATGAGGACACCTTGACAGGTGAGGAGGTCGTCAAAGGGTTTACGTGTCCAGTCGCGCAGCTTTTTGAATAGATTAGGACTTACGCAATGCGCAATGAATTGCGCCACTACAAACCACACTGCTTTTGAGAAACACATACCTTTCGGAGGTATACTTGTTTGTAGTAATGCGATTTATCGCATGTCTGCGTAAGTTCTGTAGATTTTCGGGAGAAACAATGCCTATTTTTAGATTAGAAAGATTAGAAGAGGACGACATGTCCAAAGCAGAACTTGTCATTGCCCAAGAAACAAACCTTGAACTCGAACGCCATCTGGAGGACTGGCTCGAAAACAGTCCACACGCTCTTGTAGAGAATGAGTCTATTCTTTGGATTGGTAGACAAACAAGTGCCACTGATGAAGACGGAACTATCTATTCTGACTTATTTGGCGTTGATTTTCAAGGGAACCTTGTCATTGCTGAACTGAAAAAGGGACGGACACCGCGCGACATAATAGCACAAATACTTGACTATGCAGCATGGGCAGTTGGACTTTCGGAGTCCGAGATTCGTGAGATCGCTGAAGCTTACTTTGAAAATCGAGGCGAGTTTGAAGGAAAAACTTTCGATGATGCTTTTAAGGAGGTGTTTGAGATACCTGAAACCGACGAACTCCCTCCACTTAACCGAGTCTTACGTTTATTTATAGTAACGCAAGTTGCTACTTATAAGATTTCGCGTATGCAGTGCCTGTTTTTCGGTGAAAAGTGGTCAGGATCCCCGAAGGTCGCGTCGCGTAAACTTTTAGGTTGCGCATTTACGGGCACAAACTGGAAAGTTTGTGCTACAAGTGGCAACTTAAGTTATAGTAGCAGAAGAAATTCCATCACGAATAGCGCGTGTCTGCCGATTCCTCCGAACTTCACACGATGTAGATATTAGCTGCATAGATGTTTCCATCCTTGAAACGGAATCTGGTGAAGTCGTGGTCAGTACGGAAACAACGGTTGGAGATGAAGGTTTCGCCGTTCCTAAAACCCAGCAACGCACTTCACCTCCCCCGAGATGGTCGGGTGATAAGCCTCTTGATCAGGTGATATTGGAAACGGTAGAGAAATTAATGCAAGGAGATAAAGAGTCTTTTACACTAAAAGAAGTCCGTGGACTCATTTCAGAGAAATATTCTGACTTCATTCCGAGTAGAGTTGACTATCAAGTTTATTCGGATTGTGTCAACTTTCCCACCCGCAGTGATTATCCCGAAGGCAGTGATAGATATTGGCGAATATCAAGAGGAAAATTCCGGCTGTATGATTCTGAAAAGGATAAGATGGAAGAATAATGGTAATCCATAGTCGTGTAAGGTTTCCAAGGACATGCCGGTATAAAGTTGGGTTTCGCTATGTCCTTGAGGTTATCCAATTTTCTATAGTGTTGAGATGTATTTGTGTTTTCATCTTGCCTTTCTCAGTTCCGCTCTACCCAACCTACGGGACTACATACTGAGAATCCAGCATAAACCTATGCAACAAACGCTCCCTCCACCTCCCACACAAGGCATCAAATACATCGGTTCCAAGCTGAAACTTATCCCGCACGTCTTGGAACTCATCAAAAAAGTCAACGCCAAAACAATTCTTGATGGCTTCGCAGGCACAACCCGCGTCTCGCAAGCACTCGCCAAACTCGGCTACACCGTTATCTGCAATGACGTTGCGCCTTGGTCGAAAACCTTCGGTACCTGCTACCTCCGCAACACGAAACCGAGAGAAACATATCAATCGCTTATCGATCACCTCAATGCCGTGTCACCTATTGATGGCTGGTTCACAGAACACTACGGCGGAGATGTCAATGATGGCTGCGCAATTCAGACAGATGGACTCAAGAAACCGTGGCAGCTGCACAACACCCGTAAACTGGATGCGATTCGACAGGAAATCGAAGATCTCAAGCTCGATCCCGTCGAAAAAGCAGTTGCACTCACGAGCCTGATACTTGCACTCGACCGTGTTGACAGCACGCTTGGTCATTTTTCTGCATACCTCAAAGAATGGGCACCCCGCGCCTATAAAGAATTAGTGCTTGAAGTGCCAGAAGTTTTCCCTTCAGAAGGAAACCATCAGGTTCACCAAACCGACATCTTTGAACTCGTGCGGCGTGTTTCTGTAGACCTCGCCTATTTCGATCCGCCCTACGGATCAAACAACGAGAAGATGCCGCCGTCTCGCGTCAGATATGCCGCCTACTACCACCTCTGGAAAAGCGTCGTCCTTTACGATAAACCCACCCTTTTCGGCAAAGCAAAACGGCGAAAGGATACATCGGATCCCCTCGCCGCATCTGTGTTTGAAGAATTTCGGCGCAACAGTGACGGGCATTTCATCGCCGTCCAAGCCATCGCAAAGTTAATCCGAGAGACACAAGCCCGTTGGGTTCTGCTCTCTTACAGCTCCGGGGGGCGGGCGACTGCCCAGCAGTTGAACGAAGTCATGCGAGACAACGGAAAACTGCTTGCTGTTCTTGAGCTGGATTACAAGAAGAACGTCATGGCGGGTATGAAGTGGACGCATGAATGGGTAAGCGCTGCCGATGCCCCGAACCGAGAATTCCTTTTTCTTCTTGAAAAAGACTAAAGTTACAGTTTCAGCGGTTGGGACGTGTCTTTGCAAAACGCTTTAACTCTTGGATGCTCCAACACCTCTGGATTCAGCATATATGCCGGTGCGCGCCCCTGAATCGCATCTGTAACCTGTCCAATCGTCCGAAGGTCCAGCCGAATACCGGATTCAACAGTCATACCGGCGTTATGGTTCGTAGAGATGATGCGCGGATGGTCTTTGTGAATTGCACGCGTTCCATTAACGGGATCATCTACGACATAATACCAGAGTCGGTTTTCACTGACGGCACGGTTCGCCGCTGCATCGTCAACGAGGTTCCCGCGCGATGGATTGATCAGTGAGGCGTGCGGTTTCATCGCACAGAGTTCTTCGTAGCCCACGACGGTATCCGCACCCGATAGGTGTAGAGATACTGTATCGCTTTCCTTGAAGAGCGTCAGCGGTGTATCGACAGCCTCCGCACCGAATTCCGCTGCGATTTCTGCGATGTCTGGACGGATATCGTAGACCAGTAGCCTGCCTTGCTCACCGAGCAGCGGACGCGCGCGACGCGCAACTTCCTGCCCAATCCGACCGAAACCGTACAAACCGAGTGTCGAACCCATCACCTCATGCGTCTTGATGAGCCCGAAATCCCCGCTATGGGAGGCTCTATTGAGTGTATAGACGCGCTTCATCGTTGCAAACCACTGCGCAATTGCATATTCAGCGACGGTCACCATGTGTTCAGGTGCGATTGTGACAATGACCCCGTATTCTGTCGCCAAATCCACGTTAACGGTTTCATAGCCGACACCCCAACGCGCAATAATTCGGAGCGATTCTGCTGCTTGATAGAAGCTTTCATGGCAGGGTACTGAGCTGGCAATCACGCCGACAACACCATCGGCGTGTTCGTCAGTCAGTTCTTTGGGATGAATACTCAATTCGCCGAATTGCTCCAAATCTGCCAACGCTGCTCGGCGTTCCGCAGTATCGAACTCAGGGTTTTCAAAAATAGGAGAGAGATAAATTTTATCCATAGTTTGTCTGTTTAGCGACTGATACGTACACTACCAGCCTGCATCGCTTTTTCTGCCTCTTCTGCCGTTGCCCAGTTGAAGTCCCCGGGGAAGGTATGTGCTAAGGCGGAATACCCGCCTGCGAAATCGACTGCCTCTTGTGGCGATTTTCCGTTCAGTAGACTATAGATAAGTCCCGACGAGAAACTATCACCGCCACCCACACGGTCTACCAGTTCCAAATCCTCATAGATACGTGAGAGATAGAATTCTTCACCGTCAAACAGGAGCGTTCGCCAGTCGTTCAGCCAACCCGTTTTGGCATCGCGTAGTGTCGTACCGATCATTTCAATGTCTGGGAAAGCGTCCTTGACCCGTTGTGCCACTGCTTTGTAGCTATCGGGTTCGAGTTTGCTATAGGATTCGGTGGCACCCTCCGCTGCGAAACCGAGGGATTTCTCAAAGTCCTCTTCGTTACCGATGAGAACGGAGATGTGCTCCATCATCGGGCGGTTCACTGCTTGTGCTGCCTCTGCACTCCAGAGTTTGGAACGGAAGTTCAGGTCGTAACTCGTTTTGACACCTGCAGTGCGTGCCGCTTTGAGTGCTTCTGCTGAAACAGCCGCTGCGGATTCCGACAACGCCGGCGTAATCCCACTGAGATGGAACCACCGCGCCCCAGAAAAAATAGATGCCCAATCAATCTCCCCCAGCTGCACGTTGGAGATTGCTGAGTAGCCGCGGTCATAAGTGACGCTACTTGCACGCGGACCTGCCCCCATTTCAAGATGATAAAACCCGTTCCGCTCCAAGCCGACACCGTCGAAATCCGTCCAGACGATGTTCGACATGTCCACGCCGAGTTCACGCCCTTTGTTACGGATATAGCGACCCGACCAATTATCCACAAGTCGTGAGACCCATGCCGTCCGCAATCCGAGTTGCGCGGCATTCACAGCGACGTTCATCTCGGCACCGCCTGCTGTAATTGCCAGCGATGATACCTGTTCAAGCCGCATATATTCGGGGGCAGTGAGTCGGATCATCGCTTCCCCAAACGTAACTAAATCGTACATATTTCATTCTCCTGTGTTCGTGTCTATTTTGTTCCGGTGTTCGTTATAGAGGTTTTCAATACATTGTCCACAAAAGCAGTAGACCCTGCCGTATCCACCGACCTCTTTTTCAAGCAGCTCAGTCATCGTAAATTCGTTCTGGCAAATTGCACAGAGTTCCAGTAGATCCCCTGGTTCAGGTATTTCCATACCGGCTTTCCGGCGAGACATAAAGTGCAAAAGCAACCAGACGACGATCGGCGTGAAAATTACAAAAATAATAAAAAGCATTACATGTTTCCTTATAACGATATAGGGTAACCGGTATTCCTTTTACTATAGCGGATACTTGAAGAGATGTCAACGGAAATTCCGTGTTTTACAGGCATTAAACATGCAACCTACCGATCCACCGAGTAGGTTGGTGGGGCTACTGCTGGCTGCCGACTGATTACTACTATTGTTGGGTTTCGCTATGTCTTTGATGTAATATGATGGCGTGTACTATTGAAATATGTTTGAGGAGTCAATATCGTTCTCATCAGTTCCGCTCTACCCAACCTACGAATATAACTATAACAGGACTTACGCAAACGCCTTCGCTGGCGAGGTTTCAAACCTCGCCAGCTGCATGTGATACGTAGGATTCCATAGAAAATTGCGTAAGTCC